>CAXFCV010000137.1:0-6882 GCA_964000975.1 uncultured Rhodospirillaceae bacterium
ACATTTTTACCTATGCTTGAGCTTTCCGCATAACCAGGCTCCGCATTGACGTTCAGCATGGCAATGGCAAGAAAAAATATGGCTATCAGTTTTTTCATGTAATCAGTCTGCCGTAGATACGGTGAGTAGGAAAAGTTGCCACATCACTTTGTGACATTGGTCAAAATATTTAATAAACTCTTATCTCTTCATCGTCCTCTGTTTCTCTGTTCCAGCCGTTTTTTCTTTTCCTAAAGGTAGCCATAGCTGAACCTCACTGTGACACGATTGTGACAAAGTTGATTCAACTGTCATCAGACTTTCTGCTAAGTCTTTGAAAGTAATGGTGGGCACGGCTGGGATTGAACCAGCGACCCCTGCGATGTCAACACAGTGCTCTCCCACTGAGCTACGCGCCCGTCACCATTTCCGTATCACAAAAGGCGATAACCGCATTAGTGCCGCCCACGTGAGTAGCCGATATATATTGAATTTTCACAATTGTGCAAGGGCCGGGAAAGTGTACTTGGAACGGAAAACCCGTGCTTTATTTACCTGGCCCTCTTACAAATGTAATATGTAAGTCAAGTGACAACGCTGCAAAATTATGTAAGCCTACCTAACACCTCAAATAGTGAGCCGGACTTGGACGAGTTTGTAAACATACGCACAAAAACGGCAATCGCCGGATCAGCAAAAGACCAACACGCCCCGACAAGCAAACCGATAAAAATTTACCATCCAGATCGTAAAACCATACCATTTGTGTTTGCGTCACCTCACAGCGGACGAGATTACCCTGACGAGTTTGTTAGCGCGTCCCGACTCGATCCCGTCCGGTTGCGCCGGTCGGAAGACAGTTTCGTCGATGAGTTGTTCGCTTGCGCCCCCGATGTAGGCGCGCCGCTGCTCGCGGCGCGTTATCCCCGTGCCTATGTGGACCCCAACCGAGAAGCTTATGAACTTGACCCCAGCATGTTTGACGAGACCCTGCCGGGCTACGTCACCACGAACAGCGCGCGCGTCTCGGCAGGATTGGGAACGGTTGCCCGCGTCGTCACAAATGGCGAGGAAATTTATCGTCATAAACTCACGTTCGCCGAGGTCAAATGGCGGATAGAGAATGTCTACAAGCCCTATCACCACGCGCTGCAGCAACTCATCGGTGAGACAAAAGAGGCATTCGGCAAATGCATTTTAGTAGACTGCCATTCCATGCCGTCAACCGGCGGCCCCCTTGAAAACGACTCTTGCCGCAAGCGCGTAGACATTGTCCTAGGCAACAATCATGGAACCTCCTGTGCGCCAGAACTAATGAATTTCGTCGATGAACGGCTGACCCAGTTGGGATTGAGAGTGCGCCGCAACAATCCCTATTCAGGTGGATACACCACCCGCCATTACGGATGCCCCTGGCAAAATGTCCACACTTTGCAAGTAGAAATTAACCGCGCACTCTACATGGACGAGGTACGTATCCGGAAACACGAGGGCTTCGCGGACGTGGCGGGAAAGATATCGACCCTGCTTCAGGGCCTTACTGACCTAAAAAGTTTTTGACCCTCAGGCTTACGTCGAAAAGTGGCGCGGAAATTGCTTGTTTCTATGAAAAGATCAGCAAAAGGGCGCTGAAAATATGAAAATATGCGTGAAATTTATGGCAATCGGACTTCTTGCGGTATCCTTGATATCGATAGACACCACCCACTCAAATGCCAAGAAACTCATTGATTTTCAAAACAATACGTGCCACGCCGCAGCTCGCAGTCACGAGCGGGTAGCAGCCATCCCAAGTAATCTACTGACCTCAATCGCACTGGCTGAGACGGGGCGCTGGAATGCAGAAAAGAGGGAAATGTTTGCCTGGCCCTGGACAGTAACATCCGGGGGCTCGGGCACATATTACCCCACCCAGCAAGACGCCATTGACGCCGTTCGAAAGCTGCAATCCAAAGGAGTGACAAACATTGACGTGGGCTGCATGCAGATAAATTTGCAATACCACCCCAATGCGTTCGCTAGACTGGATCAGGCGTTTGATCCCGACACAAATGTTGGATATGCGAAAAATTTTTTATTGGGTTTGCACAAATCCACTGGCTCTTGGATACAGGCGGCTGCCAATTATCATTCAGCAAACCCACAACTAAACCTCAACTACCGAACAAAAGTTCTCCGTATTTGGCGCGAAGTGAGCGGTGTACCCCTCGGACAGTTGCCCCTAAAGCCATCCAACAGTCCTGCCTACGCAGACCCAGAGGCAAGTGTCGCCCAGACGGTCCTTTTGAACTCCCGATTTCGGGCACGGCTGGATGCCGAGCGGAGCGCACAGAAACATGTCAAAGCCCGAGACCAATTGCAGGCCTGGCGACAAGCGCGGACGTCGCCGAGCCTCTTAGGACATACTGCCGCATTACAGCGGGCGAGAATGCTCCAGAGGCAGCGGTCTGAGCTGGAAAATCTGAAACCCAGTTTTGCTCAAAAACGGCGGCAACAGTTGGATAAATGGCGCAAAAATCCACATACCGCCTTCCGATAACCCCCACGTGAAACAGCCGTTTAAAGAGGGGATGCCCTGGCGCAGGAGGGGATGTGATTTGCATACTCTAGAAAAGGAGCCGGAGAGACATGACCGAATTTGACGTCTTAGATTCACCGGAGAGAGACCATGCAGACGTTCTAGCAGACCACCTGACTTTAAACAGGAAAACCGTTTTAGATGTTGGGTGTGGCGCGGGCCGGATTACACGCATAATGGCGCAACTAGGCGCAAATGTTATCGGCATAGACCCAGGAGACCGCCAGTTGGCTCGTGCGCGTGCCGCTGGTCAGATGAGTGGAGTATCCTATATACAGGGCACCGCCGAACAGTTGCCGTCGCAAACTAGCACAATCGACATTTTGGTGTTTTTCAACAGCCTACATCATGTGCCCGTGGATCAGCTGGATTTGGCCCTGACCGAGGCTCGCAGGGTGCTAAAATCGTCGGGCCGTGTCTATATCGCCGAACCCTTGGCTCAGGGTCCTCAATTTAAACTCAGCAAACCATTTAATGATGAGACCGAGGTTCGCGCCAAAGCCTATGACGCTATAATGTCCTCCGGCGCCCAAGGGTTTGGACACCTGTATGAGACAGTTTATCGGACGGATAGTCATTTTGAAGACTTCGATGCCTACCGGAAAAATTCAACAAGCGTAAACCCGGCACGGGAAACGTATTTCGATCAAAACGACGCAGCACTGCGTCACCAATTCAGGGATTTGGGCGAGCGCCGAGCGGATGGCTGGTATTTTCCGCAATACATTCGGATCAACATCCTCGAGCCCGTTTAACCAACAAGATCAAATAATGCTTCTCCTAACGCACCCCTTTGGGCAGCTAATAGGGGCGCCACCGCCTCCCGAAAGGCCATCCGTTCGCGCTCTGTTAGGTGAACGATCTCGTTGTCCAAGGCGGTCAGGGCAGTCATGATTTCGGCATCTTCAGCGGCAGCAAAACTGCGCTGGAATTGCGTGGCAACATCCACCGACTCGATCACGGCGCTTCTTGTATACTCTGACCAACCGGTAAACGTGTCATTTTGGGTCAACAGCAACACCATGCCAAAAAAATGACCCGTGAGTGTGATATACCGGTGATGCTTGTGGGTCCCAAAATTATAGGTGTTCGTCAGCGGGTTTTCCTGGGCATCTATGGTGTGATTTTCCACAGCCGCCGCAAGATCCCTGACATCAACGAACTCCGGGTCAAAGCCCAGACACCGGAAAAACGCTTGGTGCAAATCGCTGTTCATCGACCGGATTTTCAGCCCGGCACAGTCCGCAGGTCTCCGGATGGGCCTAACGCCGTTGGAAAAATGACGGAACCCATTGTCCCAAAACGCCAGAATGCGAAATCCGGTCTCTTCCAAAATTCGCTTTTTCAATAAATTGCCGAGGGCGCCATCCAGCGCCGCATAAGCTGTTTCCCGGCTCTCAATGACGAAAGGAAGATCGAAAATACCGATCTCCGGAATTCGATCGGCCAAATAACTAGATGCGAAGTAACAAAGGGTCAGATCGCCACTTTCGACAAGGTCAAGTAGATCAATCGCCTTGATCCCCTGCGTCATCACCATATTTCCATCCATGGAAAAGGACACCGCTCCCTTGAGCCGGCCTTGCAGCTCGCGCCCCAGAATTTTGGCAGCACGATTATGAACGGATGCAGGCGGCTGGTACCCGCCAAGGCTTATCTTAATGCTATCCATCGTAACACCCCCGCCCTCCAAGTATCTGATGCGCTGTATACCCGGAAACCGGGGTTTTGACTACTGAACCCCGACTTTCTAAAAGATGAGGAGAAACGAATAACCACACCGGTAAAAAGATGAGGAAACAATGAGTAGGCTGGTCAATCTCGTCCACGTCAAAGTAGCCGAGGGGTATCTCGATAAAATACACGACGCCATGTTGAACAATGCAAGGCATTCCGTCCTTGAAGAACAGTGTCACCAATTCGATGTCGTCGTATCCCAAGAAGACGATCACAGTTTCGTCTTTTACGAGGTCTACGAAGATGAGGCTGCCCTGGTCGCCCACCGAGAGACCGCGCATTTCCAGGCTTACTGGAAGCTAATTGGTGAGCTGGGAGACAAGATCCAGCGTTCGGCTCAGATTTACACCCTTTTGGACTGAGCCGGCAACCTACGCCACCATCTCGCGATCAATATCATAAGCTGCTTCGATGGCTTTACAAATGGCTGAAGTATCAAGGTGACCGAGCCCTTGGGCCATGGTCATGTTATAGCGCTGGCGAGCGGAGACATATAGGTCCACTGGTCCTCTCACTTCGGCGCCAAACTGGGTGATAATCTCGGCATCTTTTTCATAAACCTCGAACATTGTGCCACCGCCTTCCCGATAATCAGAGTTGGCCATCATGGCGCCTCGGATTTCTAGCATTTTTGATGCGCCGGCGCTTTGGCATAAAACGTCATGGATCAAGGCCGGATCAAGGCCTGCTTTCTGACCAAGGACCATCACTTCTGCCGCCGCGCACGTATGTACGTGAACCAGGTAGTTGGCCAATATCTTCATCCGGCTGCCATTCCCAACCTTGCCAACATAAAAATTACTCGCCGTAAAGCCCTCAAATACGGCAACATTATCCTCATAGGCCGCCTCGTCGCCACTAATGTGAATAGAAGCCATCCCTTTAGCCAACATCGATGGTGTCGCGCTGATAGGCGCATCGAGGAGGACCATTCCTGCATCCTTGAGTTGATTATGGGCGGTGATTTTTTGTTCAATCGTCAAGGTTGAGCATTCGATGAGAACCTGCCCGTGCTTTGGATTTCGGCAGAGTTCTGTAATCACGCTGGTGAGAGCCTGAAAACTCGGCAAGGAGGTGATCAGAACGTCTGCAGCCGAAGAAACTTCTACCACACTATCCAAGGCCGACAGCCCCTTATCCACCAATGCAGACATGCAGTTTGGCTTTAGGTCGAAGCCACATACGGTAAACTGCTTACTCAGAAGGTTTCCGGCGACATTTCCCCCCATCGGCCCAAGCCCAATAAGTCCCACCGTTTTCGTCATCACATACCTCCCTTTTTTTGAGCGAAGCCCCTTTTTTGAGAGACCCGATTGCGGCTTGTCGAATAACAAGACAGACACCAGCCCGAAACAAGTTTGCCGTCATTGGCATATGGGTTGCGGGATCGACTTCGCACCCGTCTAAACTGATATAAAATGAGGAGGAACAAGTGCCCCACAACAGCGGATTACCCCTTAACAGCCTCGGGCACGGCCACGCCCACAAAACAGTCCCTGGTCAAAATTGATTTAAGGTTTTCTTCTGTCCAGTTTTCTGTGCCCTCGGGACGTTTTGGCAAAACCAAATATCTCAAATCCGCGTTACTGTCGTGGACCTGGATCCGAACAGAGCTGGGAAGTTCGGTACCAAACTCTCGAAGCACCGCCCGGGGCTCATGAACTGTTCGGGAGCGGTAAGCGCGTGATTTGTACCACGTGGGCGGTTGCCCGAGTAAAAAACGAGGATAACAGGAGCACAAGGTGCAAACCACGATATTGTGCACATCATTTGTATTTTCGACGACAACGATGTCATCCTGAAATTCGAGATCAATTCCCATGCTTGCAATGGCAGCTTTCGCATCGTTTAACAGCGCAGCCTTAAACTCGGGATCCATCCAGGCCCTCGCGACCACCTCCGCACCCCGGCTCGGATATTCCTCATCGAAGTTTTCAATCATCTGTCGGACCTCTGCGGAAGTCAAATGCCCCCGCGCCACTAGAAGGGCCTGCATGGCGAGATTCATGACGTGATGTTCATTCGGCGGTCCGCCTATGTCATCCTCCTGAAGAGGTTTACCATCATGATCGTGATCCGCTGGCAAATCGATGGGCGGCACTTCAAACCTAGATCGCGCCGCCTCCATTTCCGCGTAGAACTCTGATTGCGTAAATACTCCGCGCTCAATCAGTGCAATGGCCGCCGCCTCCGTTTGGCGTTCAAAATAGCCAATTTGATAGAACCGCACGCCAAGGTCTTCAGCGACGCGACGCATTTCATCCAATGATGCAAGTCCCTTGCCCGTCATAACCATGCGGAACGCATTGGCATGTTTTTCCCAATGGGTCATGCCCTGATCCCGCGTATCTATCTGCCCAGCCGGCTCTCCGCCGACATCATGCGGATGAGAATGGTTGTGATTATACGGCCCGGTCATGGAGCACTAACTCTCAGGCGGAAACTACGTAATCTGCAAAGCATTTACCCTTGCCGGCGAGTGACTTCAGAAGATCGGAAGGTTTCATCCAGTCCCCGTAATCTTCATAGAACTGAGACACCTTTTCATAGATTTTATCGAGACCAATAAGGTCTGCATAAAACATGGG
>CAXFCV010000138.1:0-2063 GCA_964000975.1 uncultured Rhodospirillaceae bacterium
CGAGGTGAACGAGTTCTGGTGACCACTCTCACCAAACGCATGGCAGAGGATCTTACCGAATATATGCACGATGCTGGCATCCGCGTGCGCTATCTGCATTCAGACATCGACACTCTGGAGAGGATTGAGATCATCCGGGACCTGCGCCTCGGCGCCTTTGATGTGCTCATTGGCATCAACCTTTTACGTGAGGGCCTCGACATCCCAGAATGTGCCCTGGTTGCGATACTGGATGCCGACAAAGAGGGTTTCCTGCGGTCCAAGACGTCCCTCATACAGACCATCGGCCGCGCGGCCCGGAATGTGGATGGTCGGGTGATTTTATATGCCGATAAAATTACCGATTCTTTAGAATACGCGATCGGCGAGACAAACCGCCGCCGCGCCCGTCAAGAGGCCTATAATGAGGAACACGGCATCACGCCGGAAAGCGTGAAGAAGGGCATCTCCGACGTGCTCGAAAGCGTTTACGAGATGGACTATGTCACCGTGGATACGGGCGTTTCCGGCGATGCACATCTGGTGGGTGATAATTACCAAAGCCATCTGGAAGACATGAAGTCCCGGATGACCGAAGCGGCCTCCAACTTGGAGTTTGAGGAAGCCGCCCGCCTCCGGGACGAGATCCGTCGCCTGGAAGGCATTGAGCTTGGCCTCGGCAAACCGGGAGTCTCTCAATCTGCGGCGGCGGCGCACGGTCTTGGCAGCGGACCGAAGGACAGCGCCGGCCGCATGGCCCAGCCCAAAATGCAGGACCGCGGCGGTGCCAAAATGAACAAATCCCGCGGTCACAAGGGCGGTCATAAAGCTGGCAAACCCGGCACCCGAAAAAAGAAAATGAAACGAGGGGCTTAGCAGACCCGATTGCCTCTTTGATCGATCAGTAGCTACCCCTCTGTCAGGTCCCAAATGTGCAACTCGGCACGGGGCAGGTGAATTTGGTGTTTTTCGGTTTCTCCGGGTGGACCACGTTATCCTTTGGCTTGAAAGCGTGATAGAGCTCGCATTCTTTATCATAAGCGGAGCGGGTCGAGCGGTAGAACTTAAACCGGAACGCCGGGTATTGGCCGATATAAGGCCGAAGGAATTCCGCGAGATCGCCGTCCGCATGCCCGACCCTCTGGAGGTGGAAGCGTTGATTTTTAACCGGACCCAACGCGAAGACAGAGGCGGAACTCCAGTCGTCGGACTGTTCGACATGTGTCTGCAGGATCTCTTCCGTTAGTGGATAGGGCCCAAGGAGTCCGGATTTGGCCATGATAGCGACGGATTTTAGGGCCTCTTCAATGCAACTCAAGGGGGAAGGCGGATTTTTTCGTGTTGTTAAGGTTTTACAACAGCGGGGTTTTGCCAAGTCGGCCCCCGCGGGTTACTCTATTTCCTGTCTCTCTGAGTGCTAAGAAAGATAGGAAGACAGATAGCATGACGGATAAAGTCACCAAGACAGATGCAGAATGGCAGGCGCAGCTCAGCCCGGAGGAATATTACGTAACCCGGGAAAAAGGAACAGAGCGCGCCTTTTCCGGCAAATATCATAATGCTACCGAACCCGGTACCTATAGCTGTGTCTGTTGCGGCCAGGACTTGTTCGATTCCAATGAAAAATTTGAGTCCGGCACTGGTTGGCCCAGCTATTGGCAGCCGGTCGAACCCGGCGCGGTGATCACCGAGGAAGACCGGAGCTTCGGCATGCTGCGCACAGAGGTTATGTGTGCTAAATGTGATGCGCATTTGGGTCATGTGTTTCCAGACGGTCCGCCACCAACTGGCCTGCGCTACTGCATCAATTCCCTGAGCCTGACTAAGCGTGCGCGGGATTAGCCCCGACCCGTCGGCGGCATAGTTTGACACGAGAGGCTAGAAGCGGTTTACGTGCTTACACGACTGTCCCCAAATGTTCTCGGGATTGTGCTGATGATTGCGTCCGTCGGCACATTGGCGGCCCTCGATTCGGCGGTCAAACTGGTCGCGAACGAGGGCATGCACCCGTTCCAAATTGTCTTCTTTAGAATTCTATTTGGCGTAATTGCCCTGCTGCCACTCTTCTTACGTGTGGGTTTCAA
>CAXFCV010000139.1:0-8492 GCA_964000975.1 uncultured Rhodospirillaceae bacterium
CAAAGCCAATCACCTTGTCAAAACCCGCCATCGCAGTTGTCCCAGCGGCGCCGACGACACCGCCAGCGGGGCCGGAGAGAATACTATCTTTGCCACGAAACAAGTTAGCACTAGTTAGTCCCCCATTGGATTGCATGAACATCAGCGACACGCCCTCTAGATCACGCTGCACTTGATCGACGTAGCGTCGGATTATCGGCGACAGATAGGCATCGGCCACCGTTGTATAACCTCGCGAGACCAGCTTCATCAGTGGGCTGACTTCATGGGAGACAGATATTTGGGTAAAGCCAATTTCGCGTGCGATCTCGGCCACCCGCTGTTCGTGATGGGTGAACCGATAGCTGTGCATCAGGACAATGGCCAGGCTCCGATAGCCGTCGCGGAAATGGTGCTGGAGGCCAGTACGGGCGGCGTCCTCGTCGAGTGGGGTGATAATGGCGCCCTCAGCGCCGATGCGTTCAGTTACCTCCAGTACGCTGTCATAGAGTTGGTCCGGCAGGATAATCTCCAGGGCAAACAGATCTGGGCGGTTTTGATAGCCGATGCGAAGGGCGTCGCGAAAGCCTCGTGTGGTCACCAAAAGGGTTTTCTCTCCCGTGCGTTCTAGCAGCGCGTTGGTGGCAACCGTGGTGCCCATTTTGACTATCTGAATGGACTGAGATGGGATCGGCTCTTCGGGTGCCAGACCTAACAGGCGGCGAATACCGGCAATGGCTGCATCCTGGTACTGTTCCGGGTTCTCGGACAAGAGCTTTTCCGTCAGGAGGGTACCATCCGGTTTGCGGGCAACAACATCCGTAAACGTTCCTCCCCGGTCGATCCATATCTGCCACTGATCATTCACAGCGCCACTTTGCCGCCTCTCTGTGGAATTGCAAACCCCAAAGTCGCAGCCTTGCCCTGTATGGTGCGATCTCATCCATAAAAATGTAATGATTAGGTTTGCGAGGCGGATTGCCACAGGTCCTGAATCGCTTCTTCCAGTTCTGCAACATACTGCGGGCCATTGAAGATGGTCCCTTCCGCCCTGTCTCTCAGCGCTCCGCGCACGGTTGAGAGATGCTCCACGTCGTTTGACCGGTCGAGAACTGTCTCGACATATTCGTCCGGGGTATCGCACACATAATCGGGGAGCCCGAGCTTGTCCATCAGACTGGCCGAAAGCCGGCCCATGAGAGTGTCGCCCGCGTATGTTACCACAGGGACGCCCATCCAGATTGACTCGTATGTAGTGGTGCCGCCCCCAAAGGGCATTGGATCAAGACCGATATCCACCTTGTGGTAGGCGGCGAGATATTCTTCATTTCCTCGAGAAAACCCGTCAAAGGTAATCCGCTGGGTATCAATATTAGCCTCCCGGAAGGGCCGGATGAACGCCTCCTGAACATCCGCGTGGTCGAAATATCTGTGTTTTAGTAATAATCGGCTACCCGGGAGCCGGGTCAGAATTTCCGCCCAGAGTGACAACGTTTGTGGAGTCATTTTAGCAGGGTTGTTGAATGATCCAAATGTGATGAAGCCATTTTTCCGAGCCGGCAATGGGGCGGTTTCAGGTGCCTGGAGCGGCGGCTGATAGACATTAAAAGAGGACAGCCGAATGAGATCTTCTGTGTAGTACTTCTCCGTCTTGCCCGGCGGATCAAGATAGGAGTCCGTAATAAGGTGGGTGGTAGCATTTATTCCAGTGGTAGAAATCAGATTCACGCACGCGATTTGTATCGGGGCAGGCCAGTATGCCAGTAGGGTGCGATACCGTGCCTTAAAAGTGCAGGGATGAAGAAGGACGTTGATCTCGTCGGCCCGCATTAGACCGGCAATATTTTCTTCGGACTTACCTCTCACATCGACCCATCGATCCGCACTCTCAAAAAGGAACTTTGGTGCGGGACCGCCGTCAGACCGGAATCCATAAATATTAATCTCAAAACGGTCCCTGTCGTGATAGGGTAGCATCGCGGTCAAAAATCGGATGGTCACGTGCTTGTCGAGCTCGGGCAGGTAGTAGGCAAGTTTGAGTTTGCGTGCCCGGGCCATGGTCCCGGCGCCGGCTAATCGACGACGAGAAGTGCTATCTCCGAGCCCTGTCAGTGCCTCGCCCCAACGGCAATTCGCCTCATAGATGAATTCCCTGGTTGCGGAGGGTGCGAAGTTCAGAGTGAATAGATAGTTCGCCCAGTAATGGTCATTGGCGGGGTCCTGCTCCAACGCGGCCTGAAAGGCGCGGAGTGCATCGTCCGCCCTCCCCAGTGCAAAATACGAATTTCCATAATTATAGTGGGCCGTGCCAAGAGAGGAGTTCAATGCGATGGCCCGCCGGGCATGGCTATTAGCTACAGCCGGCCGACCCCGCGACAATTCAGTTGCTGACAAATTGGCATGAAATTCGGCAATGCCTGGGTCGATGATAATGGCCGAGCCAATGGCCTCTGCTGCGACATCAAAGCTTCCTTTCGCGTGATAGACGAGGCCTAGAAGATGCAATGCTTCCGCGTTTGCACCATCAATTTCAAGAATTCTCAGATAGATAGCCTCGGCTTCATCAAGCCGCCCCTGATTTTGATATTCTTTAGCGGTATTAATTATCGCTGCAAGATCGTCCATGTTTTATCCTCTGGACAGACTTTCAATATAATTTCTTTGTTCGTGACCGATTGTGGTCTGATGCCGTACTATCAACCTCATTGTCGCTGCAATCGTCGCCTCAGCAAAGCCTATTTGCGCAAGACTTTGAAAAAGGGAAGTTGAATTTGGAATGAGTATATGGGGAAAAGTGATCGGCAGCGTTGCTGGATTTGCCGTTGGCGGACCTCTAGGTGCGCTCCTTGGCGCTGCCGCTGGGCACGCAATCGATCGGTCAAGGGCGCAACAGCGCCAGGATCCGGGGACCGCCTCCGTTGAAACCCGTCAGACAGCCTTTACCGTCGCCGTTATTGTTCTAAGTGCAAAAATGGCAAAGGCCGATGGAACGGTCACCCGGGATGAAATAAATACGTTCAAGACGATATTTAATATTCCCAGTGAGGAAATGCGGGACGTCGGACGCCTCTTCGATGAAGCGCGCCAGGATTCGGAAGGATTTGAACCCTATGCCGCGCAGATCGGGGAGATGTTTGCACATGACCCGGCAGTTTTAGAGAGTCTGCTTAGCGGTTTGTTTAAAATTGCGCTTGCAGATGGCGTGGTGCAGCCAAGCGAGATGAAATTTCTGGAAAAGGTGGCACTAGAATTTCGTTTTGATCGTGCCACTTTTGAGCGCATCACTGCTGTGCATATGGAAGAAGATCAAGAGACACCATATGAGATTCTCGGTGTAAGCCGGAACGCTAGCGACAAAGATGTGAAATCAGCCTATCGCACGCTCATTCGTGAAAATCATCCGGATAAGCTAATTGCTCAAGGGATGCCGCAAGATTTTATCGACCTGGCTAATGAAAAGATGGCGCGGATCAATGGAGCCTACGAGAAAATTGAAAGAGAGCGGGCGCTGAGTTAGCGACCCGAACCCTCCAACTGCCACTCCGCCCTCAAGATCTGGCCCTCGCGGTCCTCGCTACATTTCTGCTCGGGTTCAATTTTGTTGTGGTGAAGACGGGGGTTGCTCATTTTCCGCCCCTGCTCATGATGGCGGTTCGATTTTCCATTGTTGCTGTAATACTGGTTTGGTTCGTGCGTCCGCCAGTCGGGCGTTGGAGAGCAGTTTTTTCCTTATCTATCACCATGGGCACACTTCACTTTGGGCTCTTTTTTATCGGTATCTCGGGCGTGGATTCGTCGGTCGCGGCGATTGTTTTTCAGTTGGGGATTGTTTTTAGTGTGCTCTTTGCTCGGTTGTTCTTAAGCGAAGTGTTCGGGGTGCGCCGGACTGTTGGCATGGTGACTGCTTTTGGTGGGGTGTGTCTAATTGCCGGCGCACCGGAGATTTACGGCAGTATTATCCATTTGCTCATCGTTCTGACCTCTATGGTGGCTTGGGGGCTTGCCGCTGTGCAAATCAGACAACTACGAGACGTTCGCCCGATGACGCTCGCTGCCTGGATTGCTATTTTTTCCGCCCCTCAGTTTTTTGTCATCTCAGCCGTGCTTGAAACGGGGCAGGTGCACGCGTTTGAAACCGCGGGTGCGCTGGAGTGGGGCACCGTCGTATTTGCTGCTCTCGGCGCATCAATTGCTGGGTATGGTTTGTGGTATTACTTGATCGGTAAGTATGATGTCTCATCTATTATGCCATTTGCATTCTTAAACCCCCTTTTTGCGATTGCTTGCTCTGTCGTCATTCTGGGTGAGGATTTGTCGCCCGCCCGATTGACGGGCGCCGCTATCACCCTGGTGGGTGTTGCAATCATCCAATGGCGGACGCATCTTCCAAAATCAGGGCAACCAACATCAGGTTCTCAGCATGGGTCTTACTGAACATCGGTCCCCTAACCATGACAGCCGAGAGGGGCAGGTGATCGATATGCTTGTTCTGCATTATACAGGTATGCAAACCCTCGAAGCAGCCATTGCGCGGCTGACCGATCCTGAGGCTAAGGTTAGTGCCCATTATTTAGTGACGGAATCGGGCGACTTGGTCTGCATGGTAGATGAAGGAGAAAGAGCCTGGCATGCAGGGGTCTCCTCCTGGCGAGGGGCGACAAACATTAACTCTCGGTCCATCGGTGTGGAGATCGAAAATCCTGGCCATGAGAACGGCTACCGGCATTTTTCGGATATCCAAATGGATACTGTCATTCGCCTTTGCAGCGATATTATCAGCCGTCATTCCATTCCAGCCCGCAACGTGGTCGGACATTCGGATGTAGCGCCGGCACGGAAGACCGACCCGGGGGAGTTATTTGACTGGCCCAGGTTAGCAGGTGATGGTATTGGCATTTGGCCAGACAATATGTCTGTAATCGTTCCGGGCCAGGACTTTGACGCCGTCTCCGAACTGGCCCGTGTCGGGTATAACGTGTCGGATATCGGGGCCGCGTTGACGGCGTTTCAGCGGCATTTTTGTCCCTCTAATATCACGAGCGTTGCGGATAAGCGCACGTGCCAGCAGTTGGCCTGTGTTGCAGGCATTTTGAACGAGCCAAATGCCTGATTATCACTATGATGTTAATTTATTTGCGATCAATAGTTTGTGGTTTGCTTATGATAGGTTGATCAAGCCCCTAAAGATTAAAAGTGCGGCTTCGGTCAGATCTAAAAAGCGCAAACTCACCCGAACCGTCCGGTTT
The DNA here is from genome assembly GCA_964000975.1 of uncultured Rhodospirillaceae bacterium. GTDB lineage: Bacteria > Pseudomonadota > Alphaproteobacteria > Rhodospirillales > UBA2165 > TMED167. Next base: position 5,226 of record CAXFCV010000139.1, read on the forward strand.
ATTGAAGATATTGCCGGGCCTGTTACGTCCAGCGAACAGGGGGTAATGCAGATTGTATGGCAAAAAGCCTTTATTGATAGGCTCAAAATATTTCATGAGTGGGAACATCAGGCTGACTGTGCGATTGTCGTCGGTATCAATAACAATCTGATTGCTAAATAGTTGGCTGTTGAAGTAAGAGCGGTTGGGATCCAATATGCTAGTGGCATGAAAAAACTGCACGGCGAGATGTTTTGCGACTGTGTGGAGCCACCCCCCCCTGGTGAAAAGCGCGGCCAGGAATTATTTTTCGCCAGTACAATTTATCTCTCAACGACACTCTCGCGACCCAGTATCGCCTATTGATCTCGTCGGCAGGACATCGGATGGCTATGCTGCCTGATAAATCGCATCTCTGGTCCACTGGGCGCGTTTCGCGAATGCTTTTTCGAGCTGGTTTGTGTGACGCTTGGCGTCTTCTTCCGTGCTATGTATACCGACGAGTTCAAAACCATCGCCAATGTCGAAGATAAGCCAATCACCACTGGTTTCATGATATTGAATTGCATAGTTCATTTTAAGTCTCCCGAGTTTTACAATAACCTTTAGCGAGAAAGTGGTTACGAAACCGTGAATCAGAAGCTGCCGTGAAAATTGCCGCCGGCAGGGGGAGACTGGGAGATTTGAACTATCTGGGACACGCGGTGGAATTATGAAAACTTCAAACCTTAACTGGCCTGGCGGGCCAGCATTCAACTAGAAAAACGCAGGGATAAATACTGCAATGCCCACAATCATTCGAGATGTAAATGTTCAAGATGCGGGAGGCATTCGGGACATCTATGGTCATTACGTTCTAAACGGATTGTCTTCCTTTGAACTCTTGCCGCCTGATGAGGACGAGATAAGGAAACGAATTAAACGGATCAAGGAGCGCGGGCATCCATTCTTGGCGGCTGAAACGGATGGCGGGATCTCCGGATACGCCTACGCGTCTACCTACCGACACCGCGCGGCCTATGATCATACGCTCGAAAATTCCATATATGTATCCCCGGATTATCTTAGACGGGGTATCGGTTTGCGGCTTCTCTCTGACCTGGTTCAGGTTTGTGACCAACTCGGTATCCGTCAGTTGATTGCTGTTATCGGAGACTCAGGAAATCACGCCTCGATTAACCTACATGTTAAATGCGGTTTCAATCAAGTCGGACTTTTGCCGTCAACAGGCTATAAACATGACCGCTGGGTCGATACCGTGCTCATGCAACGCGAGATCGGCGAGGGAAATAGAAAACCGCCCCGTTGATCAATATGAACCTCATATTCGGCTAGACGTCATACCAGAAAAATTAATCAAACCATAATGAGCCGACCCTTGTTAATATTTGTGAGTGGCCGTTATTGGAATTGGCTGCTATCAACGAGGTCTATGATGATGCAATGGCAGCTGCTGAATACAACTATATGGTCGATGTGGGCTAGGTCTAAATGATAATTATTGATTTTCAGAATCAGGTCATTGGGGTCATAGCTAATGATCTCATGAAGTGCTAATCTTGGACTTTGGTGTCTGATCATCGACCCCGTTGGCCTTGCCCTGCCCAGTGTCTTTGCCGCATTCAACCAGATGAATGATGGTTTCGTCACCCGCTTAGAGACAATGTTATTTGTTTTCAAGCTATGGTCAAATTCTGCCTTTAGAACAAAAAGGTTATAATACAAAACCCTTTGAGTCGTGGCGGAGGTTCATTGAGTTATGGGTTAAGGCGACTTTCTTGTCGCAGGTCGGAACGTGTTTTAAGTTTCTCCTAGCACGTTTTATTTGGGGCGAGACTCTATGATCAAACTTTACGACTATTTTTTTTCAGGCGCGGCATACCGCACTCGCATTGCCCTCAATCTCAAGGGCCTAGAATATGAGCAGGAGGCCGTGCACCTGACGAGAGACGGCGGTGAACAATTCCAGGCGGAATACGATGGCATAAATCCGCAGAATCTAGTGCCGACTTTGATTGATAATGAACGGACCTTTTTTCAGTCCATGGCCATTATGGAATATCTGGAAGAGGCCTATCCGGAGCCGGCCTTGTTGCCGCGGGATCAGGCTGGTCGAGCGCGGGTGCGCGCCCTCGCCAATATTGTAGCTTGTGACACGCATCCGCTGAACAATCTCCGGGTTCGGCTTTATCTGGGGAAAGAAATGGGTGTTTCAGAGGAGAACCAAAAAAAATGGATCGAAAAATGGGTTCACCTTGGATTAGGGGCCTACGAAAAAGTCTTACAAGATGGGACGGTTGGGCCATTTAGTCACGGTGTTCAGCCAGGGCTCGCGGATGCGTGTCTGGTACCCCAGGTTGCAAATGCCGAGCGGAATAAAGTGGATCTCTCGGCTTTCCCGTCCGTGTTGAGAGTGGTGGAAGCATGCAATGCTTTGTCTGCATTTGAACAAGCATTGCCCGCTAACCAGCCGGATGCACCGTAACGAACAGCCTGTTTTTACTCTTGAAGGATATGCCTATGAGCAAGCAGCCCTTACCAGAATCCGAGAATGTGCTGTCCATGATCCATATTCTATCAAATCGGGTAACCCGTGCTTTTGCAAAGGAGGTTGAGCCTAAATTTGATATCACCCTTGCCGAGTGGCGGGTGATTCTAATGCTGAGCCAGCGCCCGGGGACAACAGCTAATGAAATCACCCAACGCTGGTCAATGGAGAAAATGGCTGTTAATCGGGCCATCCGGAAACTTGAAGTTGCCGACGCTATCAGTCGGACCAGAAAAAGGCACGACAAACGGAGCTATGAACTTAACCTGACTAAACGGGGGCAGAAGATGTACACGGCAATCTTACCATCGGCGAATGCTCGATATCACCAAATCATATCCATCTTGGAACGGTCAGAACTGTCCGAATTTGCTGCGAATTTAAATCGACTGTTGGAAAGAACGGAAGAACTCGGCGGATAACCTGACCCACCATGGAGTGCCGAATCAAATTGGGCCAATATTTGGCATTTGGTTGCTCGGAATTCTCGAATTTAACCGCATATATGGTTGATTTTCCGGAGTTTGAGTTGTCGGAATACCGACTGTCTGGAGCGATATGAGCGGATGATTTTTTTCACCAAATCGGCGCGCGATTTAAAACAAAGGCGCCAGTCAAACTATTGACTGACAGAGATTCTCTGAGGGCAGAAGATGGAGTTCAAGGAGGCAACGCATCTCTCTCGTACTATTGCCGGCTCGCATCGGAGCACTTTCAGCAGAGATCAAAAAGCTCTTTGA
>CAXFCV010000140.1:0-2130 GCA_964000975.1 uncultured Rhodospirillaceae bacterium
ATGAGGGCCTCACCATCGGCATTGTAGGCCTCGGGCGCATTGGATCACGCTTGGCCGACCTTCTGGCACCTTGGCGGGTCAAATTAATCGCTTATGATCCATATGCGGAGGACTCCAAATTCGTTCATCACAATGTTCGTCCGGTCGGTCTGGAGACGCTCCTAGAAGAGGCTGATGTGGTCACCCTGCATTGCGATCTCAATAAGGAAACCACCAATTTGATTGGGGAAAAACAGTTAACCTTGATGAAGCCGTCGGCCATTCTAGTAAATGCGGCGCGCGGGCCAATCGTTGATGTTGATGCCCTATTTGACGCCTTGGATGGTGATCGGATTGCCGGTGCAGCCCTTGATGTCCTGCCGGAGGAGCCTCCAGAGCCCCAGTTGGCATTGTTGGGGCTCGGAGACAAAGTGCTGTTGTCTCCGCACATGATCACTGCCAATGGCGGCACAGGCTTGTCCCTGGCCGTGCCGTGGGTGGAGGCGGCCATTCTTGCCGCGCTCCGCGGCGACGTGCCAAAATATGTCGTAAATGAAGATGCCCTGCCTAAGTGGCAGTCGCGATTCGGCGGCCAGTCATTGATTTAGGAGACACCTGATGACCCACGGGAGCCTCACTATTCACAACATGTCACCTGCCTGTGGCGGTATTGTGGAAGGGGTCGATTTGTCTTGTGAGCTGAGCAAGCGTCAGTTCGATCAAATACACGACGCTTTGCTCGACCGGACCGTGCTTATTTTTCGAGATCAAGATCTCACGAAGGATCAGCAAGTGGCTTTTTCCCGCTGGTTTGGCGATCCCCAGCCCTCGGACATTTCCGGCTTTGAAAAAGACGATGCGCATCCTGAAATTGATCTTTTGGAGTATGACGCTGACAATCCGCCACACACGACTTTGGACCTTTGGCACACGGATTTCGCTGGTCGTGAAAAACCGACCATGGGCACAACCCTGTATGCCAAAGACATCCCGCCAGAGGGGGGAGATACCATCTGGGTAAATTCGGCTGCCGCTTATGAGGGTCTGTCCAGCCGTATGAAGGCCCACCTGGACGGACTTCACGCCTACCATGACAACTACCAGCCGTATGACGCGCATGTACGCCCGGATCTTTGGGATAAAGAATATTTTGATGATAGTAGGCGAATTCGAGCCGAATACAGCCCAGCTCTGCATCCTGTTGTGCGGACCCATCCTATCAATGGCACCAAAGGTCTGTTTGTAAACGAATCCATGACGACCTTCATAAAGGAGCTGTCACGGAGGGAGAGCAATCACCTTTTGCAATATTTGTTTGATCATTTGCGAACGCCTGAATTCCAGTACAGGCACCGATGGCGCACCAATGATCTAGCCGTTTGGGACAATCGACTGAGCCTCCATTATGCGCTGTTTGATTACACCGAACACCGGCTGATGCACAGGATCGTTATTAAGGGTGATAAACCTGTCTGAGGATCTTTTTGGAGAGGCTCTGGCGCATCACCGTGCGGGCCGCCTAGACGATGCGGTGGCTGTGTATGAAGAGATCTTGGTGGACCAGCCAGATCATCCGGATATCCTAAACAATGTGGGCGCTTGCTTATTGGATTTAGGGCGTGTGGAAGGCGCGGCCGATCTTCTATTCAAGGCCGTCGAGTTGCGCCCAGACGATGCCGATCTTCTGAATAATCTTGGCAATGCTTTGCAGCGTTCCCAGCGGGCCGGGGATGCTATCGCTTATTTTAGAGCCGCTGCTGCGCGCGAGCCCCGAAATGCGGTCATCCGATTGAATCTTGCCAATGCGCTTCTTCGGCTGGGGGACTATGAGGCGGGCATTGACCAGCTTGAGCAGGCGCGGGAGCTTGACCAAGGGTCGGCGGCGATTGCCTTTGCCGATGCACAGGCCTTGCCAGTTATTTATGATTCGGAGGAACAGGTTTGTAGGGCACGGACGCGCGTGGAAGAGAAGCTTTGGGCATTGGAGGCAGATAGTTGGACACTCATTGATCCAGCGTCAGAAGTGGGCCTGACGAACTTTTATCTGCCGTACCAGGGCCATTACGACCGAGATCTGCAGGAACGGCTCGCGCAGGCGTATATTCGGTCTTGTCCGGCACTCACATTTTCGTCGCCTCACTGTCAATTCGA
>CAXFCV010000141.1:0-4652 GCA_964000975.1 uncultured Rhodospirillaceae bacterium
CACCCGGCGCCAGCGCACGCGCCGCGCATCAATTCCGAGCGAATTTCCCCAATAAATGTGATTGTCGAGCATGGCAGATAGCAGATTATGTGCCGACGTTATCGCGTGAAAATCGCCAGTGAAATGGAGGTTGATATCCTCCATGGGAATGACCTGTGCATGACCGCCACCCGCCGCGCCTCCTTTGATACCAAAACAGGGGCCGAGACTGGGCTCGCGGAGGCAGATCGTGGCTTTTTTACCGATTTTATTGAGCGCATCTCCAAGACCCACAGTCGTCGTCGTTTTGCCCTCACCGGCTGGGGTTGGTGTGATGCCTGTAACAAGAATCAGTTTGGCATCTGGGTTGTCGGATAGCCTGTCCAAAAAGTCCAGATCGACTTTCGCTTTGTGGCGCCCGAAGGTGTGAAGGCTATTCTCTGGAATACCGCATTTTTCAGCGATCTTGCCGATTGGCTTTGGTTTTGCCTGGCGGGCAATTTCTATGTCGCTGGACACGTTGTGCCTCCCCTTAGACTTCGAATTATTTGTATTCTCAGAACCTGTGCCGAGAGGTCAATCACCAAAAACCTCTTTATACGGGGCGCGCTATGGTGTGAGCGGGACTTATTATCCCAGCAGCCATCTGCAGGTGCTAATACCAGGCACCCGAAGGAAGATGTCCAATTGGTTAAACCCGTTAGCATTTTATGTGCAATGCTAGTGTGATAACATATTCGCTTGGCCTATTGAGGAGTGCGGGCGGCTAAGGAGACATTCAATGGAAGGCTCGGATATAAAAACCTATTCTAACATTCAAGTCGAAAGAGTGGCCGCATACTTTGCCGTTGAGGTGCGCGGGGTCGATTTTACTCAGTCCTTGGAACCTTCAACGTTTGGTGAAATACAGCAGGCCTTGTGCGAGCATGAAATCCTGATTTTCCGAGACGCGGAGATGACGACGGAGGATCAGATCCGCTTTGGCAAAATGTTTGGTGATTTGTCTGTGCATCCGTTTTCGCCCAATAGCGATGAGACACCAGAGCTAATCATATTCGATAATAATGAGGATAATCCGCCATTTGGCACGGATATCTGGCACTCAGATGAAACCTTCCGAGAGTGCCCCCCCATGGCCACCTGCCTCCGCGCCCTTGAGGTCCCGAAAGTGGGCGGTGACACCGTGTTTGCTAGTATGACCGCGGCGTATGAGGGATTGTCCGACCGGATGAGGAATTTTATCGACGGGCTTGAGGCGGTTCACGATTTCAAACCCTTCAAGCAACTTTTTGGCAATGACGACGAAAGTCGTAAAAACTTGCAACAGTATGAACTCAAGTATCCCCCGATGCGCCACCCGATTGTGCGCGTGCATCCTGTAACCGGCAAAAAAAGCCTGTTTGTAAACCCGCAGTTCACAATTCAGGTGATGGGTATGGGGGAGTTTGAGAGCCGCTCACTTCTGAATGACCTGTTTGATCTTGCCAAAGTCCCCGAATACCAATACCGGCACCATTGGTCGAATAACACCATGGTGATCTGGGATAACCGTTCTGTGCAGCATTATGCCGTGCACGACTATTGGCCCCAGCGGAGATCTATGGAAAGAGTAACCGTTGCGGGTGATCGGCCTCAGGGTGAAGGTAACATAGATTTGAAGGAACTGCGCAGCCGGAAAACACCACACCCCGTCGAAGACAGTGTCTCTCACGGCGGCCATGCGCCCAAGCGACAGTTACATCGGGAGGAGGCGCAATAAAAAGGATGAGACGCCTCTATTTCTTACCGTGACCGCAGCTTTGAGGTTTAGAGCGCCGCGTTTACTTTTGGCATCACCTGGTTGGCCATCAGCTCCATGGACTTGATTGACAGGTCTTTGTCGGCCCAGTCGAGACCTGTGTAGACGAGAGTTCCAAAGTTCCCGATTTCTTCCCTGAGCGCCAAGATCTGCTCGGCGACGCTGTCTGGCGTGCCTGCAATTACCTGGGTCTCCAACGATTGTTCGAGGGTAATCTCTTCTTCGGGTTGATCCGGATAGGTGCCGAATAAACCCAAACGCCCGCCTCCGCTGAGTTTTTTCATTAGATTGGAGAAGTAAAAGCCATACGGCCCGTCGGCGCTTTTGGCATACCGCAGGGCCGTCGTTTTATCTTCGGAAACAAAAATACATTTTGCTACTCGCCAGCCAGCTGGATCGGGTTCTTTACCGGCATTCGCAAGTCCCTCCAAATACTTGGGCAAATGCGTTTTGACCCAGTGAGCCTGCACATACTGGCAAGAAATCGGATGCCAATCCCGTTCTGCTGCCAACGTTATACCTTGCGAATAAGGTGCGAGCGCCGAGACTACGATGGGCGGGTGTGGGTTGTGCAGGGGTTTGGGCACGATGCCCTGGCCAATCTCCGGAGTAAACGTGATTTCTGTTGAGCCTGTATAAAAGTCGCCTTTTAGACTATACGGGGCCTCTCCCCACCAAAGCTCCATAACCTGTTCGAAGCACTCGACCATTTTTAAGTTTCGGTCAATTTCCCGGTTGCCGAATATTTCGATGTCGGAGGGCAATCCTCCTGGACCGATGCCCCAAATGAAACGTCCATCCAGCATGTTGTCCATCATGGCCACGTGCCCGGCGATCATCGCTGGATGATATGAGGGAAGGTTGGTTACCCCGCTCCCCAGCTTGATGTTCGTGGTGACCGGCGCGAGCCGGGCAATGAACATTAATGACGAGGTTATAGGCTCTGCGAGATCCGTAAAATGTTCTCCGAAGAATGCCTCCTGAAATCCTAGCTTGTCGGCAAGTATGACAGACTCAATGTCCTCATTCAGGATGTCCTGATAGTTCCGATTCAGCGGGTGCACAGGTTGGATGAAGTATGAGAGGTTCATGGTCCGGTAGCGATTTCCGTGCGCACTTGTGAGGGACACTAGGGTTGGGGTCGGCATTAATGAAGAGACTGCTAGTTCTCAGGCCTTCATTTCTCTGCATTTAATTATAATGATCCATGCCCGGCCCAAACTCAAATGAAATGTAACTGCTATGCGGGCTGGAGATCAGCTACAGGTCACATGCGCGAGGTAATCGATAATCTGCCTACTCGGCAGCTTGCCGTCGTGACGTTTCGGTACCCCTCTCTATAAGGGAAATCATCTCCTCGGTCCTATAGACATCGCCAAACACCTGAAAAACAGAGGCCAGAGCTGCGAGATGCTCCTCGTCCGTATGCGCCGCGTTGGCATCGGATACCATAACCGTCTTGTAGTTGAGCATCATGGAGTCTCGGGCGGACGATTCACAGCAGACATTCGATACTGTGCCGGTGATCAGGACGGTATCCAACCCATGTTCCTTCATGACTTCCGAGATATTCGATGAGCCTTGTGCGAATACGCTGTACCTGGTCTTCTCGATGTACAAGTCCTCTTCTCGCGCATCCATCTGCGGCCAGAGTTGTTGCCCTTGAGACCCCGGAGCCATCCACTCGAGCATTTTTTGAGCTCTTTTCGGACGGCTGACCACCTCATAGAAAAACGACCAAGTGTTCAGGTTTTCGGGGCCATGCGTCATTTGCACCCATATTACTTTTCCCCCCGTCTGACGGACGGCATCTGCAAGTTTGTTCACGTTAGGGACAATCTCGCGAGCTATTGGCGTTTCTGCGGGGGCACCTTTCTGCAGGAAAACATTCTGCATATCGATCACGACGAGTGCGCATTTCGCTGGATCCACATGCTCTATAGCATGAATTTTTCCGCGTCGTCTGAGGGCGCCATCTACGGCGTATTGCGGTAGTTCCGTTGGATGCATGGTAATACCTCTCTCCTACTTAGACCCCCCGGGATATTAACACGTGACAGGTTATATTACTACGGACTGCGTGTTGATGGTGATGCATCAAAACATCAATGAATGGCAATGAGTGTATAGGGAAATTTGAGTATTAACTTTCCCATTGCCTCTAAGCCTACAAGCGGAGATAGTTGGACTATGTCTAACACAGGAAAAATCAGCGGTGACATGTTCACTGAGAAACCACTTGCAGGCCAGCATGCGATGGTCACGGGCGGTTCACGCGGCATTGGCGCCGCTATTTCTAATATCTTGGCCCGCCTGGGGGCCAATATCAGCCTCACTGGGCGAACGGAGGTGGCACTCGAAGAACAGGGCAATCACCTGAAGTCCCAGTTCGGGGTGGCGGTGCATACGACGGTGGGAGATATGTCTCAGGAGGCGGATGTTGAAGCATGCTTCGTTGGTGCCAAGGAGGCGCAGGGTGACATCACTATTCTTGTCAATAACGCCGGCATTGGGAAAAGTGCGCCGTTCCATAGAATGGAGACGGAATTCTGGAACCAGACCATTGGTTTGAACCTGACCGGCACATACCTCTGCACCAAACAGGTTTTTGGTAATATGCGGGACGCGGGGTACGGGCGTATTGTCAATGTCTCCTCCACTGTGGGTTTGCGCGGCTATCCCTACATTGCGGCGTATTGTGCCTCTAAGCATGGGGTTATTGGTCTTACCCGGACGCTTGCTCTTGAGGCTGTCAAAAAAGGCATTACCGTTAATGCTATCTGTCCAGGTTATACGGATACGGACCTGGTCGCCGAGGCTGTTGACTCAATTGTTGGCAAAACAGGCCGAGATCGCAGTGAGATCCAAGCAGAAA
>CAXFCV010000142.1:0-7630 GCA_964000975.1 uncultured Rhodospirillaceae bacterium
GATTATGTAGAACTCGGTGGAGAGCAGGCCTGCAAGGAAGCGGGAAAAATGCGACAGGAAGGCCGGGACTATCTCGTGCGGGATGGAGATGTGATCCTTTACCGATTTAATGTCTAGCGGGTCATCGGGTTGCTCCGAATTATGGCGCCTCCGGCGACAATTAAAGCCGGTGGAACAGCTATATGAACAGATAATCCTGAGAGTAATTTCATAATTATTACAATTATTTAGAATGTTAGATGACGGAAGTTAAGGAGACGTATTAACCTTTCCCGGCGTTGCCAATTTTGTGATCATGCTCCATAACTAATGCCATCATTAATGATAAAAAACGTTTTTCCAGACTAAAACGGCAGATGAAATGTCAGTTATAAATACAGGCGAGGAGGACCAAGTTCTCGTGGTGCAAGATGGTGGTGTTGCCACTGTGATCCTCAATCGTCCAGAAAAACTCAATGCGCTCAATAAGAACATGTGGACCCGGGTGGGCGAGGTGTTCCGTGCACTGAATGGAGAGGAAAGTTTGCGCTGTGTTGTACTCCGGGGCGCCGGTGATAACGCCCTTGGGCCCGGTGCTGACATTTCAGAATTTAAAAACGAACGCAACAACAGCCGGCAGGGGGCCGCCTACGGCAGTCTAATGCATTCCGCCATGCACGCTATTCGAGACTGCCGTCATCCCGTTGTAGCGCGTATCCGTGGCCTCTGTATTGGCGGTGCTCTTGAACTGGCCCTGATGTGCGATCTGCGTATCGCCGGAGCGTCCTCGAAATTCGGCGTGCCCATTAACAAACTTGGACTCGTGATGGCCTATCCAGAAATTGATGCTCTTGTGTCGTTAGTAGGGCCATCGGTGGCGCTCGAAATTCTCTATGAAGCGCGCGTGTTTGATGCGGCTGAGGCCAAGGAAAAGGGGCTTCTTAACAAGGTGGTGCCGGATGATGAGGTGGACGGCGAAGTGGCTGAAACGGTCGGCCGTATCTGTGCCGGCGCGCCTCTGGTGAACCAATGGCATAAGAAATTTGTTTACCGCACTCTTGGCCGCTCGCCCCTCAATACTGAGGATGAGGCGGAGGGCTTTGCGTGCTTCGACACCAACGATTATCAGGAAGGAGTGCGCTCCTTTCTCGCCAAGAACAAACCAGACTTTCGAGGAAATTGAATGCCCGGCATGCTCGACGGACTTCGTGTGATCGAACTCAGCCATGTTATGGCCGCTCCCACGTGCGGGCTTATGCTTTCTGACATGGGAGCCGATGTGATCAAGGTGGAACGGCTTCCAAGTGGAGACGATATCCGCAATCTGGCTCCTTTCGTGAACGGTGTATCAAACCCATTCGCTATGATGAATCGGAATAAGCGGGGAATCGCGCTTAACCTTCGGACAGATGAAGGGATGAACGTCCTCAGGAAACTCATTCTGGGCGCAGATGTTTTCATAGAGAACTACCGCGCCGGGGCCATGGAACATTACGGTGTTGGATATGATCAGGTGAGAGACGGCAATCCAAAACTCATTTATTGCTCAGTCTCCGGCTATGGACGCACCGGCCCACTAGCAGACAAAGGTGGCTTCGATTTGGTCGCCCAGGGCATGAGCGGGCTAATGAGCATCACCGGGGAGGGGGCGGGACGTCCTCCCGTCAAAGTTGGTGCGCCGGTAACCGATATCACGGCGGGGACTCTTGCAGCCATGGGCATTCTCGGGGCTCTTGTCAGCCGCGGTCGGACAGGCAAAGGCCAGTATCTGGACACCTCACTCTTTGAGGCGGGGATCATGCATACCTATTGGCAGTCCTCGATTTATTTTGGCTCCGGCGAGGTTCCAGAGGCCATGGGATCAGCCCACCCATTGATGGCACCGTACCAGGCATTCCAGACCCAGAATGGTTGGATCAACTTGGGGTCCGCCAACCAGAGGCTTTGGGAAAAATTATTGGTGTTGTTGGACGCGTCTGAATTGGCAGAGGACGACCGGTTCTCCGATCCTAATCTGAGGCTCGCTAATTTGGTTGATCTGAACGAGATTCTGACAACCCACTTTAAGAACGACACTACAGAAAACTGGATCTCGAGGTTGGAGGAGGCTGGCATACCATGCGGACCGGTTCTGGACATCGCAGATATGAGTGCTCATCCTCAGGCGGTGGCGCGGGCGATGGTACAAGAAATCGACCACGGTCTGCGGGTTATCGGACACCCTGTCAAATACCGGGAGACGCCAGCCGCTATCCGGCGGGGTGCGCCAAAGCTGGGCGAGCACACAGGCGACGTGCTTGCGGAGGCGGGTTATAGTATTAATGAAATTAACGTGCTGGTCGCTAACGAGGCTGTGTTACTGGCCGATTAAATCCGGGAGAATAGCGTGATGACATTCCCGTATTGAGAGTTTAAGCCAATGCTTCTAAAAAGTTTTTTTAAAATAAGGTTACGGATGGCCATTTATCCGTCTTTTCCAGCGGTGAATGTCAGGCCGGTTTTCTCAAATTCCTGTCTCAGGCCAGGCCGAATCGCGTCCATTTGATCCCCACAAACCGTCGCGAAGTCAATGTCGTTCATGTCATGTACGCCGCCGGAAATAATGACCTGCAGAAGGCCCTCCTCGTCCGAGATATTCGTAAATCCCCGGCAGACGCCCGGGGGTACGGAGATGGTATCATAAAGATCTAGTTCCAGCCGGTCTTGCCCGGCGTCGTTCCAGTAGACTTCGAACCGCCCCTTCATCACTGTGAAGGTCTCGAAGGTTTTCTGGTGTGCATGCAGGGACGGCCCCGTTCCTGGCGGACATTGCGCAATGGTAACGGTGATGCCCGCTGCTCCTTTTATGGGTGCGGCTGAGTTGATCGGGGTATCTGCATCTTTCTCCAGACCAACGACGCTCAGCAGCTTGCGCGCCCAAACGATGTCTGCGGCCTCTTGGGGCAGGTCTGCATTCGTCTGGACCTCCAGGGGGCTGAGTTCCGCGTAGCGGGCGACCCGTTGGGCCATCTCGGATGGTGATATGTCGATCGTTCTCATGGTATTTTGTCTCCCTCCGTGCACTTATACGGAGAGAGTAGCGGGGAATTGCAGGAAACGTAAGGGCAAAGGCGCTCAGAATTTAGAGCCTGGCAGCAGACGGACAGGCCGGGTGTTGACGCCTTAATGATCTTTTTTTGTGACCCAATTTATACCGGCGAGGAGGCGGGTTATGCAGGGTAAAATAAGATCGGAAGAATTTGCGCTGTTTAAGAAACGATCATGTACTCTCTTTGATTTCCGTTAGATAGAGTCTGACCGAGACTGAAAAGTAGCCTCTCGGATCCCCAGGGAAAGCGCATTGATTTGTCAGATGCGCACCCAAAGCTTAAAATTATGAGTGGTCATGCTTGTAGTTGGTAAGGTGATGCGGATGACGCAGGAAACGATCAGCTGAAAATAGGTCGCACAAATGCGATCAATTGGGTTAAGATTCTGATAAAGCTTGGAAATTATGCACTAGGCGCTGTCGATGTTTTCAAATATTTTTCGGCCTCTTCCCGTTGGCGCATTAGCCGAGGAGTATCCAATCACCAGCTTCGACATCGGTTCGCGGGGCGGCTTCCAGTCAGATTTGTCTCCGATAGCTTTTGCCGTAAACGCGATTGGATTTGAGCCAGACCCAGCGGCATACGAAGATGTAAAGTCCTCTCAAGATAAAAAATGGCGATCGGTTTCCCTGTTTCGTGAAGGGGTAAGCGGGAAATCGGGAATGAGGACGCTCTACGTGCCAGAAGATCCCCAGTCGGCATCTTTGCTAAAGCATGATCCAACTATCGGCCAAAAATTCAGCAAACCACAATTTTTTGAGCTTGTGCGCACAGAGGAGGTGTCCACGATCACGCTGGGCGAAGCACTCGACAGAACACATCATTCCACTATCGATTATCTGAAGATTGATATCGAAGGGGCGGAGCTGGAGGTTTTTGAGTCATCCCAAGATATTTTGGAGGATGCACTCGCCGTAAAAACAGAAATTTCATTCATTCCGTTCCGGTCCGGTCAACCGTTGGCAAATGACGTAGAGCGATATCTTTTAAGCCAGGGGTTTGAACTAATGGATATTATCGGACCAAGGCATTGGCGCCGGCACGGCTATCTCGTCCATCCTTATTACTCACCAGAGGTGCCACCATATACGAGAGCCCAGATCGTTCAGGCGGATTACCTTATGTTCCGCTCGCCAATAACATTACAGGGTAAACCTGCAAAACAAGTTCAACTGGCTGTCATCGCAATGGCATTGGGATATTTTGATCATGCGTTGATGATCCTGGAATCTGCTGAGGCAGCGGAGCATCTAAGAGACGAGTTTGGTCTAACCCCTCTAGAGGTTGTGGCACCGGCGTCTAATCTATATGGACGCAAAGCCTTCTTGCATTCGTTTTATGAGCAGATTCGAGGCCTTGTTCCTTTTCTGAGATATACACGAAATTTGCTTCCTTAAGCTCTGCTTGGCCGACCCTCTAGTCGCTCTCGTGGGGACCGAGCTGGGAACTTAGCCAGACGGATTGGATCAATCAATTGAGTAGATAAAGCAGATCATCTCCTCAACAGCAGAACCCCAGTTTTCTGTCTTTGTGCGGCCTGACGATTTGCGCGGAATGAAACTGTGTTCGCCATCCTCTATAAAATGGAGGTTAATGGAGGCGCTTAACCGATAGCCAGCAATTTCTGCCTTTGTGCCGAATGGATCACGGTCACCCTGCAGAATCAGACAGGGAGTTTTAATGTCAGCTAAATGATCTGCGCGTACTTTTCCCGGTTTGCCCGGCGCGTGAAAGGGATAACCTAGACAAATGCATCCTGCTACTGGTGTGCCAGTATTTTCTTGATGGATGGCGCAAACGCTTGCCATACGTCCCCCAAAGCTTTTGCCCCCAATTATGAGGTTCTCGCAGCCAAGTGCGTCAATCACAGTCCCCCAAGTCTCCAAAATTTTAGGTGCCCTGTCCGGTGGGCGCCTTTTGCCATCGGTTCGTATCTTTTGCATGTACGGAAATTCAAACCGCGCGACCCGGATTCCTGCGGCTCCTAAATGCACTGCAACGAAGTTCATAAACTCAGAGTCCATGCCTACGCCAGCGCCATGGGCAAAGGCAAATATTCTCCGACTAGAAGTCGGCCCATCAAAGTAAAGCGGCGGTGTCATCGTGTATCGGGATACAGACCAAGGCATTCGTCTGCACGCGAATATTTGACATTTTCCCCAAAGATCCTCTCTGCATGATCACAGAAGAGTGCCATCATGTGGAGAATGTATATGGCGTGAATTGTTCATGGGCTAAGTTTTTCGCTGAGCACTGACCACGTACAGCGGATCACAACCACGGCTCGGAGCGACGACCTCGTCCGCCTCAGGGGTCTCATAGAGACCGCTCTCATCAAAGCAGAAAGCGACGATTTCTCCCTTTTGGTGATCCGTGGCAGTTTGCCAGCAGAACACAGCCTTGGTGGGAAACATGCGGTTGGAGAATGCGATATAGCAAGTGCCACCCGGCTTCAATAGGCGGGCAATATCTCTCAAAACAGCGACTGGCTGGGTCAAATATTGGAAAGAAAAGGAGAGAGTGCAGGCATCAAACTCTTTATCATCAAATGGCATTTCCGGATTTTGATTTAAGTTGTGCACCACATGGCCAGTTAGTTCGGTGTTTTTGGAGAGTTCGTCCTTGTTCATGCCAAGGCCGGTGACGGAATTAAGCGCCAATTGTCTCGGCAAGTGGGAGCGATAGGCGGACATAAGGTCCAAGATGTCGCCTCCAGCAGGCAACCGATCATTAAAGTATGCAGCCAACGCCCGACTCGCGTGCTCGTCTACATGGATCAACAGGCGTGGCAGCTCATAAAACCGCGCATCATCTGACTCGTCCTGGCGTCTGAAACTGTTGGGGCCGAGAGGGGCGTGTTGTTTATGCATGCAGGGAGATTACGCGCGGAATTCTGCAAAAAAATCATTGCCTTTGTCGTCGACAACGATGAAGGCAGGGAAGTCTTCTACCTCGATGTTCCATATGGCTTCCATACCGAGCTCGGGATATTCCAGGACTTCGACCGTTTTTATGCAGTCCCGAGCCAGTCGGGCAGCTGGGCCACCAACAGAACCAAGATAAAACCCACCGTGTTTCTTACAGGCGTCTGTTACGGCCTGGGAGCGATTGCCTTTGGCGAGCATGACCATGGATCCGCCATTTTCCTGCAGCAGGTCAACATATGAGTCCATTCGCCCCGCCGTGGTGGGACCAAAGGAACCAGAGGCGAAACCGTCAGGCGTCTTGGCAGGCCCGGCATAATAAACTGCCTTTTCCTTGACATAGTCTGGGAGCCCTTCACCCCTGTCGATGCGCTCTTTCAGTTTTGAATGTGCAATATCGCGGGCCACAATCATGGAGCCAGATAGAGATAGGCGCGTCCGGACCGGATATTTAGAGAGCTCTGCCCGAATCTCGGCCATAGGTCTATTGAGGTCGATCTCCACGACATTTTTTTCCAGGTGGTTGTCCGTTACCTCTGGCAGGTAACGTGCAGGATTGGTCTCAAGTTTTTCGAGAAATAATCCATCTTTGGTGATCTTGCCCAGAATTTGGCGGTCGGCGGAGCAAGAAACGCCGATGCCGACCGGACAAGAAGCACCGTGGCGGGGCAGTCGGATCACTCGCACGTCGTGGCAGAAATATTTGCCGCCGAACTGGGCGCCAATACCGATGGCCCTGGTGAGGTCCTGAATTTGTGCCTCAAGGTCTCGATCTCGGAAGGCCTGGCCGTATTCATTTCCCTTTTCCGGCAGGTTGTCGAGGTAGTGGGTCGAGGCGAGTTTGACGGTCTTCAGATTAAATTCCGCTGACGTGCCGCCGATGACGATGGCCAGGTGATAGGGCGGACACGCAGCGGTGCCTAGGCCGCGAAGTTCCCTATCCAAAAAAGTCATAAGGGAGTTAGGGTTCAAGATCGCCTTGGTTTGTTGGAACAAAAATGTCTTGTTGGCAGAACCACCGCCCTTGGCAATAAACATAAATTTATAAGCATTGCCTTTTTCCGCGTAGAGTTCGACTTGCGCCGGCAGATTGTCGCTGGTGTTGATCTCGTTGAACATGTCGAGCGGCGCGAGTTGGCTATAGCGCAAGTTGTCAGTCCGATAGGTTCGCTTGATGCCCTCAGAGATAGCTTCTTCATCGTCGCCCTCAACCCAGACATTCTCCCCTTTCTTTCCCATGACAATGGCAGTTCCAGTATCCTGGCACATTGGAAGAATGCGGCCTGCGGCGATGTTAGCATTTTTCAGCAGATCCATCGCGACAAAGCGATCATTGTCCGAGGCTTCTGGGTCCTCCAATATTTGTGCGAGTTGTGCAAGATGTCCCGGGCGCAAAAGGTGGGACGTGTCCGAGAATCCCTCCGCCGCCAATTGTGCGATGCCCTCTGGGTCGATCTTTAAGATTTCCCGGCCATCCAAATTGACGGTCTCAACAAAGTCGCTGGTGATATGGCGGTACTCAGTAGTATCCTCGAAGCCGGGCATCATGGGGTGAAAACCGGTGTCGCTCATGGTCACTTCCTCGCAAAAATATCAATGATCGGCAGCGCGATGGGGTATGCGTTGGCAAGTCCGCTA
>CAXFCV010000143.1:0-1811 GCA_964000975.1 uncultured Rhodospirillaceae bacterium
CAACAGCTGTGTCCGGCGCGAGCGTAAAACTCGATACACACATCCCGTCGACTTCGTTCTTGTCAATGCCCGCACCCTTTATTAGGCCCGCCAGCGCACGACCACAAAACCAATGTGCGCTCTTAATGGAATAGCGGGTGTAGGGCACCGTCACCGGCACACACACTGCGACGCCTTCGTATCCGTGTCGTTTCGCCATTCCTCACAGATTCCTCGGATTTGATATAAATTGGTCGATAATTTTCTGAGGTGGGAGCGCAAAATCACTGGTGCGGCTTACATTTAGGCCTGTGAGCCGACGCAGCTTTACCGCCATTTCAGTCATCTTCACTAGGACGGGAATTCCATTCATAACCGGCGCTCCTTCTACATTATGATTAAATAATCGACTGAATAGCAGCATTGGAATGCCTCCACCCGGTATCAGCACATCTACGCCTTTGGCCACTAAAGGCTTGGCCTGCATCTCAAATAATTTAGCGACCTCCTCCTCTCCACCATCTGTGTCAAAAGCCGCCAATATCGCCCCTGGCTGAAATTCCATTGCATGCACTCCGGTCACCCGTTCGCGAAGGCCATACTTACCAATTTGATGGTGGAACCAGGGGATATAACGAGGATTGATTGTCACAATACCCACCTTTTGGCCCAACTGGCAGGCGTAGAGCATTGAGGCCTCGCCAAGGCCGTGCACCGGAATATCGACAGAAGCTCGGGCTTCGTAGAGGCCAGGTTCTTGGAAATGGCCAACAGCGAAGCCGTCGTAACCGTCTTTTTCAGCCTGGATGGCATTGCAGATCATTTCCCGGCCGGTACGCCATTCTTCCAAGGAATGTGCATAGGCATCTCCCGGCGTTATGCCGATGATGTCAACTACCGTACCCTCATCAACAATATCGTCCAGGTGTTTTTGAAGGTGATCCCAGTAGGTACCAGCCTGGTCTTGGTCAGTATAGCTCTGATAGGCAATGCGAATCGGGTCCATTTGCGGCGTCCGTGTAACTATTCCCTCTCTCTCATATTGCCCAAAACATAAGGGATTACTAGGTACAAAAATACATTTAGCATCCCCACTGCCAGAAATCCAAGCCATCCGCTCGAAATGCACGGGCGAGGACCATTTTATGCACTTCATCCGCGCCGTCTACCAGCCGGGCTTGACGGGCATAACGGTAAATCCATTCCAACACGGTATCCTTAGAATATCCTCGCGCGCCGTTTAATTGAATGGCTGTATCCACCGCCCTGTGAAGCACATTGGCCACTTGGATTTTGGCCGATGAAATTTCCTTGCGGGCAAAATCTCCCTGATCCAGCTTCCATGCCGCATGCATGACCAACAGCCGACCTACTTGGATTTCATGTGCGATACCACCCATTTTGATTTGGACGGATTCTCTATCCGCAAGCGTCACACCAAACCCCTCCCGGCGCTCCGTATACTCGGCGGCGATTTCCATCGCACGCTTCGCAAGACCCAGCCAACGCATACAGTGGGTGAGCCGCGCCGGGCCCAACCTAATCTGTGTCGCTTTTAAGCCGTCTCCGACGCCCATCAGACGGTCCTGGTCTTTGATCTCAAGCCCGTCAAAAGATAGTTCACAATGCCCGCCATGTTCCTCCGGACCCATGATCGGAATACGCCGCTCTATAGACCATCCAGGTTGATCTTTATGGAAGAGAAAAGCTGTTAGGCCTTTGCGGGCATCATCCGAGGTTCGAGCGATGAGAATGAAATGACTTGCCTCCGCCGCACCCGTGATGAACCATTTATGGCCCGTAATGCGCCAAGTATCACCAGTTTTTATTGC
>CAXFCV010000144.1:0-3092 GCA_964000975.1 uncultured Rhodospirillaceae bacterium
ACACGCCAACCGACGGTTTCGAAGAACTGGGTGATCTTCTGGAACAGATTGTCATTGATCACTCCGTCCAGGCTCTGGCGGTTATAGTCAATAACCCACCAGAGATTTTGAACGTCATGTTTCCAGCCCTCAAGCAGCGCTTCAAACACATTGCCTTCGTCCAGTTCCGCGTCCCCCATCAGAGCGATCATACGACCTAGTTTTTGTCCTTCCGGGACCATGTTATGTGCGTGGAGATAGTCCTGAACCAGGGAGGCAAAAAGTGTCGCACCAACGCCAAGGCCGACGGACCCGGTCGAGAAATCAACAAAACCCTGGTCCTTTGAACGCGACGGATAGGCCTGTGCGCCCCCGAGTGCGCGAAATTTCTTCAAGTTCTCCAGGGATTGATAACCCAAGAGATACTGAATTGCATGAAATACGGGGGAGGCGTGGGGTTTTACCGCGACCCGGTCCTCCGGCCGCAAAATGGCGAACCAGAGAGCTGTCATCACGGTTGTTGCAGAGGCGCAAGACGCCTGATGGCCGCCTACCTTGAGGCCGTCCCGGTTATCGCGGAGGTGATTAGCATTATGGATCATCCAACTGGCGAGCCACAGGACCTTCTTTTCCAGTTGCCGCAGCGTTTCCAAATCCGTGGCGGATATAGCAGTTGGTGAGGGGCTGATGGTCATGTCGGGCCTCAATCGGCTGTATACTTTTTAGAATAGCCCGATTTGTTCTAGGGAATCTCCGCGAATTTCCCTTTAAAAATAATTTATATTAGTGTATTCACCTATAACTATATTAATCTAAAGGGAATATCACTAATTTGACCTTGGATGAAATAGACCGACGTATTCTTGCACATCTTCAGGATAAGGCGCGCATGCCCAATGTTGACCTTGCCGAAAAGGTCGGTTTGTCCCCCACCCCTTGCGCCCGTCGTGTAAAAAATCTCGAGGCTAGCGGCGTCATCAGCCGTTACGTGACGCTAGTCGATCAAAAGGCTGTTGGCCTGCCGGTCAGTGTGTTTGTGAATGTAACTCTTGAGCGTCAGGTCGAACAGGCGCTGGGAGTTTTTGAATCCTTCATTACGGACCGGCCAGAGGTGATGGAATGCTACTTAATGACTGGTGATGCGGATTATTTATTGCGGATCGTCGTGACGGATCTGGACGCGTATGAGCGGTTTATCGTGGATCACCTGACAAAAGTGCCCGGCATCGCAAACATCAAATCCAGTTTTGCGCTCAAACAGGTGGCATATAAAACTGCGTTACCGGTATAATATAACCGGGGACCGCTGTCGTACATTATGATCCCCAAGCCCGGACGCCCACCTCCATTATGCCAATGCCCTCCAGCTCGCAGGTCATTACGTCGCCGGGTTGGACTGGGCCGACCCCATCCGGGGTACCGGTCATTATAATGTCACCTGGATAGAGAGTGTAGCGCTCGGAGCAGTATTCGATAAGTTTTTCCACATTATAAACGAGCTGGTCGGTATTTGACTCCTGGCGTACATCTCCATTCACGGAAATTTTTAAGCTCAGCTTATTAGGGTGAGGAATTTCGTCCGCCGTCACCATCCAGGGGCCGAGCACAGAATAGGTGTCGGCGGATTTCCTAAAGCTCTGTAGCTCCTTGCCGCGAGTGGTCATGTCCAAACCCATCGCATAGCCGGCAATGTAAGTCTTGGCGTCGCTGGCGGGAATATTCGAGCACTGTTTGCCGATAATAACGGCGAGTTCCATCTCGTGGTCGTTCCGGGCATCGGTGAAGCGGAGGGCGACGCCCTCACCTGCACCCACTAATGAGCTGTTGGCCTTCAGGAACATGCCCCAGTCTGAGATATGACTGATGGGGCGGGATGAGACGATGCCGTCATCCTCTTTGGACTCTTCAATATGTTTTTGATAATTGATCGGCGCACCCATGATTTTCGACGGGTTTGCCACTGGGCTTTTCAACACTATATCTTCCAACGACACAGTTGGGGCATCAGAGGCCAGGCGGGATATTTCGGAAGTGATAACCGCCAAATGGTTCACCAGAGCATCGCCCAATGGCACCGGCCAGGTCAGCGGTGGTAGGGCTTCGAGCGCACCAGTGACGTCTAGAATGGTGGTATTTTCTTGCACCACGCCTAACCGGTCATCATTAAAGCGGCAGATTTTCATGTCATACATCCCTCTTAATCGTAATCAGTCATTTTGACGGTGGGCGATATCAGGCCTGCTCCCCGAATTATACTTTTAGACCGCGCCACATAGTCGTCCTGAATTTCTTCGTTGGTCCGCTCTCTGAGCCCTCACTCAAAGCGGGTTTCATTACCGCTCGATTCGGGTTTCCCGAAAAAATGCGGCATATGCGGATAAATCAGGTTCAACGCGGTTAAAACTTTATCTTTCTTGAGCGGGGAACACTAGTCTTCCGGTTTCACTGTCACAACGCGATGCACCCAGCCCTGCTGTTTGCCGTGGTAGCCATGCCGGGAGATTTCCTGATCCCAGACATGCACTTTTGTCGGGCCAACCACTGTTGAGGCGAGGTGTGCCATGCCACTGTCCGCACCCACATGGCCTTTTGATTGAGACATGATGTAGGCGGTCTCCAGGAGAGAGTATCCCTCCGAGCCGGAGACATTAACGAAAGTCTCTCCGCCGTAAAAATTTTCCTCTATGTAGTCACCGATGCCATTCCTTAGTGTCTCTGTAAATGGCGTAGTCTCACCATCCCACTGCAAAGTCAGAAAGTCCTGAGGCAGACCTTTCACAGGTTCCATGCAGTCTGATCGGAAGCGCGCATATGGGCCTTTAATCAACACAGGAACAAGCTCCACATCAGGTCGGTCGCGAAATTCTTGAATACCCGTGGACAGATTATGTATTGCGCGGATATTCTCTCCCCCGTCGAAACAATTCGAGAGATCACGATACTTAAAGTCCTCCCAATTTATCGTGAGTTCCAATGGACGGTCGAGGTTGATGCAATTGCTAAACAGCTCAATGGTATCGCCGAGAGCGAGGCGCATCTGATCCTCCTGATCACGCCAGGACGGCCATTCTTTATAGCTGACGGCGCATTGAAGAACCGCGGCAGTGTTAGGG
>CAXFCV010000145.1:0-3770 GCA_964000975.1 uncultured Rhodospirillaceae bacterium
CCCAAAGAAAATTTAGCGGTCGAGGTGTTTCAGGACGGGACAGTGATCTTTTGTTGTTAAGTCTAAGCTAGTTTGAGCGCGGGCAGTTTGCCCAATAAAGGTTTTGTCCGTTCCTCTCTGCGTATGTATTAAAGGGGTATGTGCGGCTTTACCGTTATCTTTTCATACTCGCCGGACGCGCCTCCTGTGAATGTTGGAGAAGTGCGTCGGATCAATGAAAGGATGAGGGCGCGTGGGCCGGATGGAGAGGGCGTATGGTTTTCTCCAGATGGCAGGGTGGGATTGGGTCATCGACGATTGGCCGTCATTGATCCGAGTGAAACGGGTGCACAACCCATGCAACTCGCGGGCAGCGATGAAGCGCCCCGTTTCGTCATTACCTATAATGGTGAAATTTATAATTATAAGGTTATGCGAGATGAATTGACCGCAGAGGGCAGGTCATTTGCCTCAAATTCGGACACTGAGGTTCTATTGCACCTCTATGACCGAGATGGGCCGGAAATGGTCCATAAACTCCGTGGTATGTTTGCTTTCGCCATTTGGGATGTTGAGAAACAGGGAGTTTTTCTGGCGCGGGACCCTTTTGGAATCAAGCCACTTTATTATGCGACTGATGGCAAAACGTGTCGGGTCGCCTCGCAGGTGAAAGCCTTACTCGCGGGCGGTCGGATTGATACCTCGCCCGATGCTGCGGGCCATGTTGGGTTTTTCATGTTCGGATATGTGCCCGAGCCTCATACCCTCTATAAAGGTGTGAAGGCGCTTCCATCGGGGTCGAGCTTGTGGATAGATCGGAGAGGAGTGCCTGAGCCGAGGAAATATTTCGATGTTAGCTCGCATCTAGTAGCGCGCAGCACGGAGGTTTCTGAATCAGACGTTTTGAAAAAACTTCATACGGCACTGTCCGATAGTGTGGGCCACCATTTAGTTGCAGACGTGCCCGTGGGCGTGTTTTTATCGGCTGGTTTGGATTCGGCGACCGTTACCGGTTTGGCCTCCGAGCATACCAATGCGACACTTCGAACTATGACCCTACAGTTTGATGAATTGGCGGGCGGCAAAATGGACGAGGCGCCTCTCGCAGAGGAAATTGCGGCGCTTTATCAGACATGCCATCAGACGCGGACTGTTAGGGGTGTTGAGTTCCACAATGATATGGATCATCTGTTCGAATCTATGGACCAGCCGTCCATCGACGGCTCAAACACCTATTTTGTGTCTAAAGAAGCCGCCGCGATGGGTTTGAAGGTCGCTTTGTCTGGCTTGGGAGGGGACGAATTGTTCGGCGGCTACCCATCCTTCCGGCAAATTCCCAAGCTGACTGGCTATTTAGGTTGGATACCTGGTCTCTCCAGGGCGGGACGTGCAATCAGATATGTTTCGGCGCCGTTTCTCAAGCACATGATATCTCCCAAATATGCCAGCTTATTTGAATATGGTGGGAGTTACTCCGGAGCTTATCTATTACGACGAGGATTATATCTGCCGTGGGAACTACCGGATATTATGGATGGGGATATGGCGGCGGAAGGTTGGCGCGCGCTTCAGCCTCTGGTAAGGCTTGAAGGAACAATCGATGGCATCGCCGATGATAAAGCCCGAGTTTCAGCCCTAGAGTTGACCTGGTACATGCGAAACCAGCTTTTGCGGGATTCCGACTGGGCGGGCATGGCGCATTCCCTCGAAATCAGAACGCCCCTCGTTGACGCTACTTTATTTGCGGAAATAGCCGGGCTGAACGCCAGTAAGCTGGACATGGCCGCGGCGCCACATCTGGCGCTACCACCATCCGTTCTAAAACGGCCCAAGACCGGCTTTTATATGCCGATCCGGGAATGGTTAGTGGGAGAAGGCTCCGACCATTCTGAGGAGCGGGGTTATCGGGGGTGGGCGCGCCATGTCTATACTCAAGCCACAGAGGAGCACGCGTAGAAACGATTACGTTGCCCTACGCGGCGAAAATGATTGGTGCGTTCTGCGAACCGGTATAGAACCAGACCATGTGCGGCGTTACCGGAATTTTACATTTTGATCGGCCTGAACCTGTGTCAGCAGATCTTTTGAACCGAATGAACAATACTATCTTTCATCGGGGACCGGACGGTGACGGCACCTATGTTTCAAGCGACGGCAAGATGGGGCTGGGCCATCGAAGGCTATCCATCATTGATCTCTCCGAGGGCGGCGCGCAGCCGATGTCCAACAAAGAGGGGACGATTTGGGTTTCCTTTAATGGTGAAATTTATAATCACGTTAGCCTCAGGAAGGAGTTGGAAAGGCGAGGATGCCGATTCCGATCCCATCATTCCGATACGGAGGTCCTGGTTCACGGTTATCAGGTGTGGGGCTTGCGCGTCCTACTGGAGCGCCTAGACGGTATGTACGTATTTGCCGTTTATGATGAAATAGCCAAGCGGGTTTCAATCGCACGGGATAGAGTTGGTATTAAGCCCATTTATTTTACGAAACGGGCAGGTCTTTTCGCCTTCGCATCAGAAATAAAAGCGCTTTTAGCCCACCCTAATGTGCCGGCAACCGTGGGGGAGGTCGCGCTATATCATTACCTGACCTATTTGACGGCGCCGGCGCCCCTAACACTTTTTGATGGTATTTACAAACTGCCAGCGGGCCATTTCATGATGATTGAGGCGAATGGAAATTTTGCCGCGGAACGATACTGGGGAGCAGTGCCTGGGCAGAGCTTGGATGCACATACGGTTATCGGGAAATGTACTGCCGATCAGGACCAATACTATCAGCAGGCGGTTATGGAACGGCTAGAGTCCTCCGTCAAAAAACGCATGATGTCGGATGCGCCTTATGGTGCATTTCTCTCTGGCGGCATTGACTCGTCTGTAAATGTCGCCCTCATGGACCGTTTTACGGACGATCCCGTTAACACATTCACCGTCGGCTTCAAGGATCATCAGCACCTGAACGAACTAGACCATGCCTCCCATGTCGCCAACCACTTTAAGACTAATCACCATGAGGTCTTGGTTGATGAGCGAGATATGGTGGGTTATCTAAATGATCTCGTCCATCATCAGGACGAGCCTCTCGCTGATTGGGTCTGCATTCCCTTGCATTTTGTTTCCAAACTGGCCCACGACAATGGTGTGAGGGTCGTCCAGGTCGGTGAGGGGTCCGACGAGCAATTCTGTGGCTATAACGGCTACATGAAGTATTTGGAGTTGAACGAGAGATGCTTTTATCCGTTTAAGAAGTACCTTCCGGGAGGCCTGCAAAACTTGACCGCAGCTACGGCGGCTGGTTTAGCGAAATTTTTTCCTAAATTTGAAATCTACGCGGATGCTGTTTCCCGGGCGTCGCAAAATAGGGAACCATTTTGGAGCGGCGCAGTGGCATTCTGGGAGTCGCAAAAGATGTCACTGCTTCCAGGCTATTCCCCAAAGGCACCCTATGGCTGGGAAGATGTGGCCGAGGCTGGATTGTTACCAGTTACTTATTTGGTGCCAGACAGTTTTCACGTGGCGGAGGATTTTCTTGTTAATTTTGATCACGCTTATCCTGGGCAAGACCAACTTACCCGAATGATCCATAATGAGTTCCGACTGAGATTACCGGAACTGCTTCTCATGCGTGTGGATAAGATCACGATGGCATCGAGCTTGGAGGCACGCGTGCCGTTTTTGGACCATGCCCTCGTCGAACTCACGATGGATATACCTGAGGCCGCGAAGCTGCGCGGTGGAGGTGCCAAAAACCTCTTAAAAAACGCGGTTGCAGGAGTCATCCCAGACGAA
>CAXFCV010000146.1:0-3075 GCA_964000975.1 uncultured Rhodospirillaceae bacterium
AGTGTGTGGAATTGAAAGTTTCGATATTTCTATTCATTCATGATAAATAAACATAAAAAAATAAATATAATTGTTTTCAATTTCATATAATAAAAATAATAATTAAATAATTCTAATTTATATTTTATGTAATTTTTATTTATGAAATTTAACTAATAAAAAATTCACCGTCTCCGCGCATTCATACGCCACCCAGTGGCCACCGCCCGGCACCAGATGGACGGAGATCTCTGGTTTCACCTCCTGCAGCACTGCGGCGCGGGCGCGTGGGCTTGGATGGGCGAGGCAGTCTTCCGTTCCCCAAATTAGCTGGATATCTGCCGTCGCCTGTCGAACGTGATCGGGTGTCAGTCCACTGAGGCTAAGCTTGGCGCTGTTGAAACCGGTGCGCCGCGAATTAGCGAGTTGAAGGGTGAGAGTGTCGTCGTTGATGCTCGCCTCATCCGCAATCATCATCTGGAGCAGGTTGTGGCGCACGGTCTCTCGTACCTCGGGCACGTCGAGGTCTCCCTCCGGCAGGCGACGCATGTCGAGCTTTCGTCCGACAGGGTCACCAAAACCACCAGGTGCGACCATGGTAAGCTTGGCCACACGTTTACCAAGTGCCGCCGCAATTCCAGCAGAGAGAGCGCCGCCAAACGAAAAGCCGACCAGATGAAACCGGTCGACATCACCGGTTAGCGCGTCGACCTTAGGGACTGCCGCGTCGACGTATTGCCGTGCCGTATAGGATTTGTTTGTCGGGTCGGATTCTCCGTAGCCGGGAAGGTCAAGCGCGCGGACCGTAAAGTGTTCCGCCAGCGCGTCGATATTGCGTGTCCAATGCGTGTGCGAACCCGCACCGCCGTGGCACAGAACAATCAACGGCCCTGATCCCGCTTCCGCGAAATTGATCCCGTGTTCCTTGTGAATGCGCCAATCGCTCATGCAGGCCTCCATTTGTCCGTGGGGAAGTTAGTGCATGGTTCTGGCGAGGGCAATTTTTCTGATCGGCATTCCCTTTAGATTCCGGCTTTCCCGAGAGTGACAATGGAGACGATCGAGGGAGGAGTGGCATGGACGGTATTCTAATCAGGGGATGAACGGTGGTTGCCGTTTGAGGAGACTACCTGTGCCGAATATATGGACACCAGACCCGATATAGCTGTGAACACGGTCATGCAGGTTGGCCTGTTGAGCTCGAACTTCCATCTTGGCCACCCGGAGCGGGCATGGCGGGCGATGAGTCAGTGGCGTTTCTTAGCGCTGGCGACCGGCGCCCTGTTCCTGAATGCGCTCGCGGCTTAGCCGAAGCCAAGCACACGGTACAGCTCTACTATGGTGAGGAAGCGGCACAGGAGTACTTTGCGGCAGGTATTTGCGCCAAGTTCGCAATAAAATCGATAGATGGGCATTTGCGTCGTTGACGCGGCCCCGCCGCTGCGTATCTTGGCCACACATATGACCGACCGCATTCTCATCGTCGACTTCGGCAGTCAGGTGACCCAGCTCATCGCACGCCGCGTGCGAGAGAGTGGTGTCTACTGCGAAATACACCCCTTCAATAAGGTCTCCGAAGACAGCATCCGCGACTTTGATACGCGCGGTGTGATTCTGTCGGGTGGCCCGGCCTCGGTGCATCACACCGACACACCCAGAGCTCCGGACGGGCTCTTCGATATGGGGCTGCCGGTCCTCGGCATTTGCTACGGCGAGATGACCATGTGCGCTCAACTGGGCGGCAAGGTCGTGCCGACTACGGAGCGTGAATTCGGGCGTGCTTTCGTCGACGTGATGGAGGAATGCTCGCTTTACGACGAGGTCTGGAAGCCGGGCGAAAAGTATCAGGTGTGGATGAGCCACGGCGACAAGATTGTAGAGGTGCCGGACGGCTTTCGTGCGGTCGCGTCCTCCGAGAGTTCACCTTTTGCCGTCATTGCTCATGAAAGCAAACCCTTCTATGGGGTACAATTCCATCCGGAGGTGGTCCATACGCTGGAGGGCGTCCAACTGCTGCGGAACTTCGTCCATAAGATTGCGGGCTGTACCGGAGACTGGACAATGGCGAACTTCCGCGAGGAGGAAATTGCCAAGGTCCGCAAACAGGTTGGCGACGGCAACGTGATCTGCGGATTGTCCGGCGGCGTCGATTCGTCCGTGGCGGCTGTCTTGATCCATGAGGCGATTGGCGAGCAGCTCACTTGTATCTTCGTGGATCACGGTCTGCTGCGTCAGGACGAGGCGGAACAGGTCGTCGAGACGTTCCGCGACCGTTTCAATATAAAACTGGTCCACCGCGACGCGAGTGAGCTGTTCATCGGTGAACTCGAAGGTAAGGACGATCCTGAAGAGAAGCGCAAGATTATCGGCCGTCTCTTCATCGAAGTCTTTGAGGAGGAGGCCCAGAAGATCGGTGGCGCGGATTTCCTGGCACAAGGGACACTCTATCCTGACGTAATCGAGAGTGTCTCCTTCACCGGCGGACCCAGCGTTACCATCAAATCGCACCACAATGTAGGCGGCCTGCCGGAACGCATGAACATTCGCTTTTGCGTGTTGACTAAAAAAAGGGGTGAAAAATTAAATTTTCACCCCTTTGAAATAACTTATTGCGTTTGTTAGATCTTCTTAGCAAGTCCCTTTAAACCGAAACTTGACGCTAACAACTTTTGTATGGCGACCATATTTGCTTGGTACTGCGCAAGTGTTGTTCCGGTGCTTCGCACATAGTTACCGGAGCGATCAATATCAGTAACTTGTTTATTGTCTAGCATTACGGGACTAAACCCAATTAACTTATTAAGTTTAGAACCCACAGCACCAAGATTACTTTTACCAGTTTGCAAAGCTAAAGCGAATCCCTTTAGTTCTCCCCAATGCTTAATGTACTTCTTAATTTGCTTGGATGTGTCGCCTTTTGCTTCAGTAATAACCATCAACTTTTTGATATCACCATGGACTGATCCAGCGTATTTATGTGTAGCTTCCGCTAAAACCTGCTGCCAGTTTTTTGCGATAATGCT
The DNA here is from genome assembly GCA_964000975.1 of uncultured Rhodospirillaceae bacterium. Taxonomy (GTDB): domain Bacteria; phylum Pseudomonadota; class Alphaproteobacteria; order Rhodospirillales; family UBA2165; genus TMED167. The sequence continues at coordinate 3,003 of CAXFCV010000146.1, forward strand.
TGCATAATTTTTCAGAGAGCTTCTCTGTTTGGATGTCAGTTTTTTCCCCTTGGCGTCCACTATCAATTGCCGG
>CAXFCV010000147.1:0-2137 GCA_964000975.1 uncultured Rhodospirillaceae bacterium
AGACCCCACCACCGATCAGAGCGCCAACAATCGGCGCAACAATATAGACAGTAAAAAAGCCCTCACGCGGCCCGGGAATAGCAATCTCCCCCCAACCTAAGAAATAGGATACTAGTCGCGGTCCAAAGTCACGGGCGGGGTTCAAGCCAGCTTGGGTGAGTGGTGCGACAACGGAAATAATCGCCGCAACGCCAAGACCAATAATTACGGCACCAATTGCAGATGGTGGCTTTGAGGTGTTTCTATCATGCGTTACAGTGGCGACCAAAAACGCAAGCATCGCCGTTCCAACCATTTCTGCAATAAACGCAGACGTGGGAGTAATAATGCGCCATGCATCTTCCGCCGAACCAAAAATTGCCGGATTGGGAAAGTATTCACCAAACATCATGGCACTCAGCTCGCTACCCGGCCCTCCACGCAATAAGCCATGCTGCCGCTCAAACTCGATAATAGCTTCCGCAAACATACCATACAGAACAATAGAAGCCGTCGCTGCGCCGGCCACCTGGGCCACCCAATAAGGAATAACCCGTCGGAGCGGGAACTTGTCATAAACGGCGGCCACCACTGTGATGGCGGGATTAATATGCGCGCCTGAGAGCGACGCGGCTGTATAAATCCCAAGGCTCACGCCGACGGCCCAAACGACTGCCACCTGCCAAAGCCCTGCCTGCGCTCCCGTTGCTACAGCTGCGTTCACGGAGCCCACGCCAAAAAAAACCAAAACAAAGGTACCAAAATATTCACCAGCCATTGCCGATAGCAGGGGGGTCTCTGATGGCTCGGGACTATTTTCTGAGTCTTTAGTCGCGTCGCTCATTGACCATTCCCCTTAATCAATTTTCTAGGCAAGTATTTTGCCGCCTCAAAATAAACTTCATTCGTGTCCAAATCGCTCCACTTAGCATTCTTAAGATTTGCCTGCGTAAAATCGGTCCGCATAAAAGTTGCCTCCGAAAAATCCGTGTTGCTAAGGTCAGCCCCTGAAAATTGCGCTAATGAAAGCCTCGCCCGTTGGAAATTTGCACCTGACATCTCCGCAGCATAGGCACGCACCCACCCCATATCCGCATTATTAAACATAGCGCCAGAAGCGCGGCTCCAACTCAAGTCAGCAAACCCCAGATTGGCGTTACTGAAATTAGCATTCACTAAAATTGCTTCATTTAAACGTGCGTTCACGAGATTAGCATTCGAAAGGTTCGCATTGCTAAAGTCAGCTCCTTTTAGGATTGCGCCGGACGGACCGGGATGTCCCTGACTGCGTCCACCAAGATTAGCCCCAAAAAAATTTGCCGAGGTAAATACAGCCTGACTCAAATTTGCTCCCGACAAAGAAGCATTCCTAAAATTTGCCCCTTCCCCACGCACTTTTTTCAAACTCGCGCCGGGGAGATAAGCACCAACAAATGATGCATCCTCCAGGCGCGACGCATCGAGGGTCGCTAGAGCAAGACTTGCACCGTCAAAGCGGGCCCCGGAAATGTTAGCTCGCGTCAAGTCTGCTTTTCCCAGTTTAGCACCGGAAAAATCCGCACCGTCTGCTATAGCTTCGCGAAAATAAGCTTCGCGCAAATCAGCCCCCTTCAGATTGGCGCCAGAGAGATCCGCACCGGTTAAATTGGCACCAGAAAGATTTTCTCCCTCGAGGTTTATCCCCCTTAAATCAACATCACGCAGATCCGCTCCGGGAGAGATCGCAACCTTTGCAGAAGTATGCGATACAAATCCAGAGGCAAAAGCCAACATTAGCAATACAATAATTAGAACTCGCGTGATCATTCTGCGACGTTCCTCGGCAGAAAAGATGCGGTCTTAAATTCAGCCGGGGCAGGCCCTTTTCGCCGAATATCTGCCCAGGCTCCTTTGTAATACGGGATCGTCGTTTTTGGATCTACATGGCCAGAGATTAAATCACCCGCGGCACCACGCGGCTGACCAAACAACATAAATGTATGGCTCCGTTTTACCGCATCGGTTACGTAAGCCATGGCCTCGACAGTTCCCATATCATTTGATACCTCCAAGATATCGCCTGCAGATATGCCCAAATCTGCCGCAGCAGTGGGGTGCATTTCCAACATGGGCACAGGATAGCGCTCGCGATAGAAACTAATATGACGGTGATGATACA
>CAXFCV010000148.1:0-3820 GCA_964000975.1 uncultured Rhodospirillaceae bacterium
AGAGAAGAACCCCAACACGGACTTAAATGCGTTGCTTCGCCAGGGATCGACCTGGACGGTTGATTAGTTTGTCTTAGGCCCCCGTCGGGTATTATTTTGGCGGCCTATATTGGTTACAAAATCCTATGCGAGGCTGGCTGAATGGGGTTATCGGGACGCCCACTCATATTTGTGATAACTGCGGGGCTATGGCTCTGGGCAGGCAACATCGGGATACTCCATGCAAAGGATTTCAAACCGGGGACTGTGTTTAAGGACTGCGCCGCGTGCCCAGAAATGGTAGCCCTCCCAACGGGCAATTTCAACATGGGGTCCGCCAAGGGCCATCGACGAGAACGGCCTGTCCAAAATATTATTATCAGCAAACCACTTGCCGCTGCTCGCTATGAGACCACGTTTGATGAGTGGGATGCCTGCCATTTAGCAGGCGGGTGTAACAAGAATGCTCTCGACAGGGATTGGGGGCGCGGCAGCCGACCGGTTATGAACGTGCTTTATGCTGACGCTCTGGAATACACCTCTTGGCTTTCCCAAAAAACAGGGCACACCTACCGCCTTCCCTCTGAGGCTGAATGGGAATATGCCGCGCGTGCTGGCACATCGACCGAATACTGGTGGGGTGACAACATGAAGACGGGACACGCCAACTGTCGGAAATGTGGTACTCAATGGAGCGGTATCCAAAGCGCACCGGTTGGCTCCTTCAAGCCTAATCCATGGGGCCTATTCGATGTGCATGGCAATGTCTTAGAATATGTGCAGGATTGCTGGAGTAAAAATCACGAAAATCTGCCCCTAAATGCCCAACCCAAGACAACAAAAAATTGTCAGAGCCGCGTGATTAAGAGCGGGGCCTGGTATTACCTACCAAAAGTATCGCGTTCAGCCTCCCGTGCACGGAATGACACTCGCGTTTTCAGTTATTTTATCGGCTTCCGGGTTTTCCGGGAAATGGACTAAGCCTGCTCAAGCCAGCAGATTTACATGCTGATTGTCCTCATCCCTCTCGACCACGTCATCTGCATCCGTCGGAGCTGCCAGAGCGCGTTCAAGGACGGATTTGATGTCCTGATAAAACTGGATTCCCTCACCATGTGATGTCCCTGGCTGATCGGCGCCCTCCCCGTCCTGCATAAAGAGTTGGGTCTCAAACGCGGCCATTGAAAATGTCGATAGAGACACATCCCAATAATCGCCATAGAAGCCGCCGCCGAATAACCGAAGGTCTCCACCTCGCGCAGATTTTTCCTCAGTGTTCCAACGAAAACCACCCGTAATACGGGTGCGTCGCGCATCCGGGTTTAATCCATCAAATTGGCTGTTGTGTCCCGAATCGACTATTCGTTCCTGACGGGCTTGGGGTACAAAGGCAGGATCCACCGCATGTCTGCGAGCCGCTGCTTCCCCTGTCGCTGGTGGGGATGCAGCGGAGCTGATATGTGCCGCGGCCGGATTGAGAGCCATTCGGGACTCCTAAAACGCACATTCGGCCATTCTGGCAAGGGGGTTCACTGGGGAGCGGTTTGGCCCGAAAATCGTCTTTCCCGTTTCCGGTCCGCCTAGGTAAGTTACACTGTCTAATTTATTAGACGAGCCTATCTATATTTAAACCACGAACGACAGATGGTATTCAAGCTCTCATGCAGAATTGTAAATCAACAAGAACCCAGCCCCTAGAGTGTTCATTACACCAGGGGGCCATTCTTCCGGAGCCACATTAGACAGATCAAAGTCACAAGCGTGAGCTACTGAGCACCTGACCAAGCACACGACTTCAAGCGTTCAATCTATTATCAGAGATCAATCTCCCTCAGTTGCTGCCTCCCCTGTATGAAAAAATTGTCTTGGTCGCCCGGAAGTTTCTGCGGCGGCGGGCGAGACCTTTCCGGTAGTGACCGTCCTTGAGCTGCGACACACGAATTATTCCATTAATCACGCAGTCTGCCGTCGTTCGAACATCTATTACGTCGAATTTCTCAGGGGTTCTGATGTTTCATGTCAATGGAAATACATGATATTAATGCAACTTATAATTTAGTAGGGTAGAGAAACATGTGGCTAAAAGCTGCGGATCTAAATGAATTTTATGGCTCGCCCCTGGGCATGACTGCCCAGCGGATGATTAGCGAGCATGTCCGCGAAATATGGCCGGACGTCTCTGGCATGGATTTACTTGGGGTGGGCTTTCCAACTCCCTTCCTAAATGCGTTTCAAAGCGAAGCAGCCCGCGTTCTGATGGCCGTACCGGTGTCTCACGGCATTACTCAGTCGCCAAGCGAGAGCATTAAACGGGCCTGCCTTACCAGCGAGTATGAGCTTCCATTTCCGGACCTCTCCATGGACCGTATTATCTTGGTCCACCTTGTCGAATTTGCAGAGACCATGCGGCCTATGATGCGAGAGATATGGCGTGTTTTATCAGGTAGTGGCCGTCTTCTGGTGATTGCGCCCAACCGTCGAGGTATCTGGGCTCGGCTAGAGCATACGCCTTTCGGCCACGGCCGACCGTATACATCTTCGCAACTTTACCGACTCTTAAGAGAGGCACTCTTTAAGCCGGTTGGCAAAACTAGTGCGTTGTATATCCCACCCGCCAAATCGCGGTTGATTATCTCCTCTGCGCCAGCCTGGGAAAAACTGGGCAAGAGATGGTTCCCCGCCCTGGGCGGCATTGTGTCCGTTGAAGCAGAAAAGGAAATTTATGCTGTCACGCCTCTGGAACAGGGGTCTCGGCAGCACGGCTATGCAACGGTGATGAACCCGCCCTAGGTCAGATGTCGCCGGCTGAGGAGAAAAACGCCCTGCTCGCCTAGAAGGTTTGCACTGAAATATCCATTTCGAACTTTTTTTCCCCGGCCCATGGAATCTAGCGAAAAACTATTTTCAATGACAATCTCAAGTTCTTCGCATAAATCCACGAAATCGCGAATCGTGCAAAAATGTATATTTGGCGTATCATACCAGTTGTGAGGCAAGGTCTCAGTCTGCGGCATACGGCCCTGTAACGCAAGAGATAGTCTGACCCGCCAATAGCCGAAATTAGGCAGGGAAACGATGGCTCGCCGGCCAATACGTAAGAGGTTTTCGAGGACTTCCTTGGGAGCCCGCGTTGCCTGGAGCGTCTGGGCCAGGATCACAAAATCGAAGGCATGATCGGGATAATTAAAAAGGTCCGTATCGGCATCTCCCTGGATCACGGAAAGTCCCTGAGAGACGCAGGCATTCACCCCGTCCATACTTAGTTCAATACCCCTGCCATCCACGCCTTTTTCATGCGAGAGATACTCAAGCAAGGAGCCGTCACCGCACCCAATATCGAGAAGTCTGCTGGACGGCTCGACCATATCTGCGATCAGTTTCAAATCGACCCGGAGAGCGCTTCTTTTTTGTTCAGAATTCATCTGCGGCAGCTTCCTTATATCACGTCTTGAGACGTGGGAAGACCATAATACTCGGCTGCGCCATCCAGGAAGCCGCTCAAAACCCGCCAGAATTCTGGCTCTTCCAGTAGAAAGGCGTCGTGGCCTTTGTCGGACTCGATTTCCGCAAAACTAACATTGGCGGCCACCGAATTGAGGGCATGCACAATCTTCCGGCTTTCCGTCGTGGGATACAGCCAGTCTGTGGTAAAGGAGATCACGCAAAACCGTGATTGCGATTCTCGGAAAGCCTCGCCCAAAACACCGCCATACCTATGGGCCAAATCAAAATAGTCCATCGCCCGGGTTATGTAGAGATAGGAGTTTGCATCAAACCGATCAACAAATGTACTACCTTGATGCCGCAAATAGCTCTCCACCTGGAAATCGGCGTCAAAACC
>CAXFCV010000149.1:0-2114 GCA_964000975.1 uncultured Rhodospirillaceae bacterium
CACATCACGAGAGGGCTCGGTAATAAAATTGGCGGTCGCATCAAGTTGTCGCCTGCGGCCATGGAAGCCACCCATGATCTGGATTTTGTGTTTTGGTGTCTAGAGCCGGCTAAGCCGGTCCGCATCTATTCCCAGTCAGCATATGGCGCTATGAAGGACGTGACCGGCCTGGAAGATACCCAATGGATCATGGCAACCATGGATAACGGTGTTGTAGTGACGATCGGCGCGGGTTGGACTATGCCGCCGGGCTATCCCAACTATTCCGGCACTTGGATCGAAGTGACGGGAACAGAAGGCATGCTCGTCATTGACGACACCCACCGAGACGTCATTCTAAACACGATGGAAAATGGTATGCGCCTACCCATGTCCACAATGCCGGGAGAATCGGTCGACCATGTGTTCGCTGGCCCCATGCACGATGAAACCATTCACTTCTTAGAAGCGGTTACAATGGACCGACCAGTGATGGTGACGCCGGAGCAGGCGCGTCAGGTGATGGAAGTCTATATAGCTGCGGATATTTCAGCGGAGCGCAATGAACCAATTAGTCTCCCCTTGAACAGAAATGACTTATCTTCACTGAAGATGGCAAGTTAATGCCACCCCGAGGCTCGGCGCTGGGGTGACCATCATATGAACTCAGAAAAGACGCCCAGGGCCTACTGGGCGGCCACTTAATTGAAGAGGTCATATATTCCTAAGCTCTTGATAGAGCCGTGAGAAATCAGTTTCGCTCATGCCAGCTTTGATGGCTTTTTTAAGATATTTCGAGGTACTACCGCCGATTTCCACCGGCAGGCCCATTTTTTTTGCAAGCTCGACAGCCATGCCTACGTCTTTGTCCAAGTTATAGATACGCGAACGCGCATCCCAAGTACCTGATAGGACATGGTCCGGAAAGCGCCTTTCAGACGCATAATTGCGCGCATTGCCAGCATTGATCACCTCGATCATTTCGGCAAGCGGAATGCCAGCCTTCTCGGCCATCAGACCTGCCTCACACACGACAAGGAAATTCGTATGCACCACCATGTTGAAAATGAGCTTCATGGTGTGTCCAGCGCCACTAGGCCCTAAATAGAAAAAATTGGATGTAAAGGCCTCCAACACTGGTTTGGTACGGGTAAAGGCGCGCTTGTCGCCACCGAGCATTAGACGGAGAGTTCCTCTATCCGCGCCTGCAGCTCCACCGGTCATGCCGGCATCCAAGTAAGCAATATTTTTTCGCCGAGCCTTCGCTGCGAGTTTTCTCGTATAGACTGGGTCTGAGGTAGTGAAGTCATACAGAACTAGACCTCGTTTGGCTCTTGCCAACATGCCATTGCGACCCGAGAGCATCTCTTCGATTTCCGCAGACCCAGGCACCACAAGAAAGATAGTAGCACAGCGCGCCGCCATATCGGGGGGTTCCACAGCAATCGACGAGCGTTTTAATTTTTTGCGTGCATCTTCAGAAATATCCCAGACCAAAACCTCGTGCCCTGCCTTGCCTAGGTTGCGCGCAATGCCTTTCCCCATATTACCAAGACCGATGACACCAACAGTCCTTGTTCTTTCTTTTTTCTTTGCCATCAGTCTTTACCGCGTTCCACATTGGCCGCCCGTTCCATCGCCTTGACTACAGCCGCGGCATCTTCATCAAAATGCCCTTGTGCCACCGCCGCATAATAGGATTGTAGAGCCACATGATAGATTGGTGTGGGGACCCGCAAATCATGGGCATGCTGAGATATAAACCGCGAATCCTTGATCGGTGTCGAGAAATTAGATCCCTCGTAGTCATAATCGTCTGCAGCCATGAGTGCACCCCGGGTCTCGAACATGGATGAACTAGACCCCGATCCCCCAATCACTTCATGCATGAGTTTAGGATCGAGCCCAGACTTCATACCAAGAACCATAACTTCTGCCGCCACCGCATTGTGCACGAGATTCAAGATGTTGCCACAGAATTTCATTTTCATGCCGCACCCAAAATCTCCAACGTAGAACTGGCGGAGAGCAAATCCGCTGATCACACTCTTTACACTCTCATAATCCGCCTCGTTGCCGCTCGCAAAGGCCGTCAATTTCTTTTGTTCCGCCAAGATGCGATTTCCGCTGACAGG
>CAXFCV010000150.1:0-2237 GCA_964000975.1 uncultured Rhodospirillaceae bacterium
GATGAGCTGATTAACATCCAGCAGCAGCGTCACCTGAGTGTCCGCGCTGACCATATTGTCTAAACCCTCAATGTCAGCCCAAATACTTTCTAGGCCGAAAGAATCCCGGACAGCGATGTAGGCACGCGCGATATCGATGGGTGATGATCCTGATTTTTCCATCAAATTGGTGACAAAGGTGCCGCCCACTCGGTTTATCATGCTGTTGGTGATGACCGTGGCGATGATTTCACGACGCAGGCGGTGCTGATAAATTTCAGACCGATATTTCTTACGCAGGGGCGTCGGAAAATAGTCCACGAGATCTTGTTTAAGTTCCTTCGCATCCGGTAAATCAGATGCCAAGATTTCATCATACATCCACAATTTCGCATAAGGCATGACAATTGCAATCTCTGGTCGTGTCAGGCCCTCGTTATTGCGCTCCATATCAGATAGCGTTTCATCGTCGGGCAGAAACTCAACCTCACGGTCGAGACGGCCTGAGCGTTCCAGCGACCGGATAAATCGGGCTTGGATGTCGAGCAGGCTCTCATCCTGGGCCTTTACGATCGTCATGGACTGTGTCTGCAGGTAATTATCCCGCAAGACTAGGTCTGAGACCTCGTCGGTCATGGTTTCAAGCAGATTGTTGCGCTGAACCAGAGTGAGTTTCTTCTTTGCCACCACGGCATCGAGCAGAATTTTGATGTTTACCTCGTGGTCCGAACAGTCAACGCCGGCCGAGTTATCGACAGAGTCTGTGTTTAGCCGCCCGCCCGCATTCGCGAATTCGATCCGTCCCAGTTGTGTAATACCAAGATTAGCGCCCTCGCCAATAACCTGGCAGTGCAGTTCTGGAGCATCAATCCGAATGGCATCGTTGGCCCGGTCACCTGCGTCCATATGCGACTCCGAGGTTGCCTTGATGTAAGTGCCTATGCCGCCAAACCACAAAAGCTCAGCTTCGGCTGTTAGCAAAATCTGGATGAGCTCATTGGGCGTGACCTGGGTTTTGTTCACGCCAAAGCGTTTTTTGATTTCAGGTGAGAGGGTTACGGTTTTGGCCCTCCGGTCAAAAACCCCGCCGCCCTTTGAAATCAGTGACGGTTTATAATCCGCCCAGGTTGAGCGCGGGAGATTGAACATTCGTTTGCGTTCAGCAAAACTTTTTGCCGGATCGGGATTGGGATCTACGAAGATGTGCAGGTGATTAAACGCTCCGAGCAACTGAATATGTTTTGAGAGTAGCATGCCATTACCAAAGACATCGCCGGACATGTCGCCGACGCCAACTACGGTGAAATCCTCTGATTGGATATCTTTTCCGATTTCTCGGAAATGGCGTTTAACAGACTCCCAGGCACCTCGGGCGGTGATGCCCATTTTTTTGTGATCATATCCGACACTGCCCCCAGATGCGTACGCGTCCCCGAGCCAGTGCCCATACTGCGCCGAGACACCGTTAGCGATATCAGAAAATGTAGCCGTTCCCTTGTCTGCAGCCACCACGAGGTATGGGTCGTCTCCATCCCGACGGACCACGTATTTACGGACTTCGACTTTACGGCCTTTAAAATTGTCGGTGATGTCAAGCATGCCGCCCATAAACATTTTGTAGCAGGCGATTCCCTCTTCTAGTAGAGCTTCGCGGCCCCCGCTGGCGGGCGGTCGTTTGATCACAAAACCGCCTTTCGAGCCGAGTGGCACAATCACAGCATTTTTTACCATTTGGGCTTTTACCAGGCCCAAGACTTCTGTCCGGAAATCCTCTTGCCGGTCGGACCAGCGCAGACCGCCGCGGGCGACCATGCCGCCACGCAAATGGATGGCCTCAAACCGAGGCGCGTAAACAAAAATTTCCCGAAGAGGCCGCGGCAATGGAAGATCATCAATCTGGTTGCTGTCTAGTTTGATCGACAAATAGGATTTTGCCCCCCCATCGTCCGCCTTCTGATAGAAGTTTGTGCGGAGCGTGGCTTCAACACCATTTAAAAAACGCCGAAGTATTCGGTCTTCATCGGCACTTGCCACTTCCTCAAGCTGGGTATTGATTTCGTTTTTAAGTCGGCTGGCATTAGCGTTGCGGCGTGTCCCGCTGGCAGGATCAAAGTACGTCTCAAAGAGCCGGACAATTCTGGCCGTGATTGCAGGATTATTGCGGAGCGCTTGCTCCATGTATTCAAGAGAGAACGGTGCTTTGATTTGCTTTAGATAGCGTGCATACGTCCGGAGGATGACAATCTGACGCCAACTGA
>CAXFCV010000151.1:0-4269 GCA_964000975.1 uncultured Rhodospirillaceae bacterium
AACATGAGCCCCATGGGCCGGATGGTGACCCCAGAAGAAGTGGCTGAAACTGCCGCTTGGCTATGTCTTCCGTCATCTGCCTCCATTACAGGCCAGGCGATCGTCATCGCTGGCGGCGCCGTGATGCAATAGGGAGATTAACTATGCCTGATCAGACGTTTCTCGACTGGCCCTTTTTTGAAGACCATCATCGCGCGCATGCAGCAAAACTCAGGGATTGGGCGGAGAAGGAGATTGCGCCGCTTGAAGACGAGGAGCCGCATACCACCAAAGAGGTAGATGATTTGACCCGAACATTTGTCAGTAAGCTGGGGGAAGGTGGCTGGTTAAAATACTGTGTGCCAAAGGCTTATGGCGGTGCCATGGAGAGTTTTGATGTGCGCACGCTGGCGTTGACGCGAGAGATCCTCGGCTATTATTCAGGGCTCGCAGATTTCGCATTTGCGATGCAGGGTCTCGGCACCGGATCGATCACGCTATTTGGTTCTAATGAGCAAAAACAGGCCTACCTGCCGGCAGTCGCGACTGGTGAAAAGCTGGCAGCATTCGCGATTTCTGAAGCGGACGGAGGGTCGGACGTGGCATCGATGACCACGACGGCTGAGATGGATGGCAACGAATACGTTATTAACGGGCAAAAGACCTGGATCTCCAATGGCGGCATTGCAGATCAATACGTGCTGTTTGCCCGGACCGGCGATGCCCCTGGAGCCAAGGGGCTCTCTGCATTTGTGGTCGAGGCGGATACGCCAGGTTTCTCGATCAGCGAGCGGATCAATGTTATTGCGCCGCACCCTCTTGCCACGATCACATTCGACAATTGCCGTATTCCGACGACGGCGATGCTCGGCAATTCGGGCGATGGGTTTAAAGTGGCAATGGCAACGCTAGATGTGTTCCGAACGTCAGTGGGTGGCGCGTCTCTCGGATTCGCGCGGCGCGCTATGGATGAAGCCATCGACAGGTCCAAAGAGCGTCAGGCGTTTGGTAAGCCCATCTCAGATTTCCAACTTATCCAGGCCAAGATCGCCGATATGGCGGTCAAGGTGGATGCTATGGCACTCCTGATCTACCGCTCTGCCTGGGTAAAGGATGTCCAAGATATTCGGGTCACAAGAGAATCCTCTATGGCCAAGCTATATGGAACGGAGGCGGCCCAGGAAGTGATTGATCAGGCCGTGCAAATTTTCGGTGGAATGGGGGTTGTTTCTGGCGTGCCGGTTGAACGGCTTTACCGAGAAATCCGAGCACTTCGAATTTACGAGGGCACCAGTGAAATTCAGAAGCTAGTCATTGCGGGGCAAGCACTAGCGGCGTCTACGGGTTAGAAGCTGAGTTCATTGGCGGAGACATAAGACCAAAGATTATTCCGCCGCCTCTTTGTGACTCTGCGGTTTATTGGCGAGCAATAGGGCTTGCAGACGGGCATTTTCCTGCGCCGCCTGGCGCTCTGCCTGGGCCTTACCCGCGCCATACTGGACCGGCCAGTGCTGTTCGGTGTGGCCATAATGAGCAGCGGCCTGCAGGGTGAAATGAGGATCTGTCAAATGTGGTCGCGCCAGCGCAACAATATCCGCACGCCCGGCGGCTACGATCGTATTGACCTGGTCTGGTGTTGTGATGTTGCCTACGGCGATGGTCGGCACACCAGCCTCCAAGCGGACTTGCTCTGATAAATGCGTTTGGAACATTCGGCCGTAAACGGGCTGGGCATCGGAACTGGTCTGGCCAGCGGAGACGTCAATAATATCTGCCCCGGTCTCATAAAGGCGTTTGGCCGCTACGACGGCGTCGTCGCCGGTAAAGCCGCCATCTTCCACCCAGTCAGTTGCGGAAATCCGGCACGCAATGGGTTTTTCTTTGGGCCATACAGCTCGGACAGCGCTGAGCACCTCAAGTGGAAACTTGAGCCGGTTTTCGAGACTTCCGCCATATTCGTCTGCCCGTTTGTTTGAAAGGGGTGAAATGAAGGAACTTAGCAAATACCCATGCGCCATATGTACTTCGATCATATCGAAGCCGGCCTCATCGGCCCGTTTTGCGGCAGCAATGAAATCATCACGGACCCTGTCCATGTCTGCGCGGTCCATTTCCTTGGGCGTGTCGCTACCGATTTTGAAGGGAATAGGGGAGGCAGAAAGGATTTGCCAATTGCCCTCATCCAGGGGTTCATCAGCGCCATGCCAAGGTAATTTGGTAGACCCTTTTCTGCCTGCGTGGGCTAATTGCATGCAGAACTTCGCCTGGCTGTTGGCGTGGACAAACTCGACAATACGTCTCCAGGCTGGAACATGCGCGTCTTGATACATTCCAGCGCAACCGGGCGTGATCCGGCCTTCTCGTGAGACGTTCGTCATTTCCGTGTAAACGAGACCCGCGCCTCCTACAGCCATTCCGCCGAGATGCACCATATGCCAATCATTGGGCGTGCCGTCGTCGGCTGAATATTGGCACATGGGCGACACCATGACCCGATTAGGTACAACCATTGGTCCAATTCTGAAAGGTGTAAACATGGGAGCTGGGGATGGGTCGGTGGGTACGTTGAAACCCTGTTCTTTGTTCACCAGATCAGCGAACCACTGGTTGACCCCGGCGCCATAATCCGGATCACGGAGCGTTAGGTTTTCGTAGGTGACCCCCTTGGAACGGGTCAGGAAATTAAAAGCATATTGTGCTGGTTCCATGGCGTTGAACCGTCGGGCATGTTCATACCATTGCAGGCTTACCAGTGCACTTCGCTGCAACCGTGCGACCTCCATCTGGCGCTTGCTCTCGTAAGCCGCGATGGCCCGATCAACCGAATTCTCCTCACCCAGAGATTGGGCCAGGGCAATAGCTCCCTCCATGGCGATTTTGGTGCCGGACCCGATGGAAAACTGGGCTGTATGCGCCGCATCTCCAATCAGCACCACATTTTCATGATGCCAGCTCTCGTTTGATACGACCGGAAAGTTGCGCCAGATGGACTTGTTGGAGATTAGCTTATGTCCGTCCAACTCCTCGGAGAATAATTCTTCAAAATAAGCCAGCGTCTGTTCTTCACTAGCCTGGTCCAGTCCAGCCCTTTCCCAGGTATCTTCATGTGTTTCTAAAATCCAGGTGGAGGCAGCTTTTCCGATACCTTGGCCATATTGGTAGGCGTGGTTATAAAACCATCCGTGTTCGTTGGATTTAAAAATAAAGGTAAAGGCATCGAATTTCTGCGTCGTGCCGAGCCAGACAAACTTGGTAAGGCGCATGTCAATGGTCGGTTTGAAACTCTCTTTGTAAGCCTCCCGCACTAAACTGTTGATGCCGTCTGAGCCCAGCAATAAATCTGCGTCGCGATACGCTGAGATATCAGAAACATCATGCTCAAACAGCATTTTGACACCCACATCTCGGCAGCGACCCTGCAGGATATCAAGCAGTTTTTGCCTAGACATGCCGGCAAATCCATGACCCCCGGACCGGATACGGTCTCCTTTATAACGCACCTCAATCTCGTCCCAATAGGCAAATGCCTCCCGGATTTGCCGGTAGGTCTCTTGATCCTGTCCCATAAAGTTGCCGAGGGTTTCATCAGAGAATACAACGCCAAAACCAAACGTATCGTCTGCCCGGTTGCGTTCATAAATCGTAATGTCGTGCCGGGGGTCTGCGATTTTCATAAGCAGGGAGAAGTACAGGCCGCCAGGCCCGCCGCCAATTATGTTGATCTTGAGGGGTCTATCCATTGGAGTATTCGTCCGTTCTATTGTGTGCCGGAGATTAGCAAACTGGCAATTGACCACAAGCCCGGATAGATAATATTTTCCGCAGTCTAATCGACTTCAGGAGTCACGTATTGCCCGTCTTTAGAGGGTCTTTTTAATGTTAGGTATTTAAAATTGTACCGCTCACGCTTCTGCTCGCCAGTGTGGCATGCAGTGAAGAGAGCATAATCCGACTACTCTCCCGTTTCCATAATTTCTTCGATGGTGACGACCCGACGTTCGCTGGCTGACTTAACGCCGGCTCGGATAACGGCCAAAGACCTGGACGCCCATTCACCGCCGACTTCTGGTTCTCCATTAGTCCGGATACAGTCGCCGAACTCTTCCATCTGCTCGGCGATGGTGTCGTTTTTCTCAAACGGTAAATGTTTGGGCATGGCGTCACCTTGTTCCAAATAATGCATGCCCGTGGATAGCGTGTAGAGAGCGGAGGCCTTTTTGCCGTAGATGTTCATGACATAATTTTCCCCAGCTGAAGCATATCCCGCGTTTAGGGTCGACACGGCACCGT
>CAXFCV010000152.1:0-2631 GCA_964000975.1 uncultured Rhodospirillaceae bacterium
CTACACCCACTCCAGCCAGCCCCAGAAAAACACCCCGCCAATCCGCCACCTGCAACGCGGCCTCGATCGGAGCGGTAGAACTCATGGCCCCAAGCCCCCCGGCCATCAGAATAAGCCCATTTGTGACCGGATGTTTCTCCTTGGGAAACCAGTCCACGAACGCCTTGAAAGACGCCATAAGACAAGCCGAGACACCGATGCCAATCAAAGCGCGCGCACAAATTAACCCAGCTTCGGTCTCCGCTATCGCAAACCAAAAGGAACCGGCCGCTGCCAGCAATAGCAGAACCGCCTCTGTCTTTCGGGGACCGATACGGTCAAGCATCACCCCGAGTGGCAGTTGGCATGCGGCAAAGCTCAGGAAATAGACACTGGTCAGAAGACCCAACCCCGCAGCCGACAAATTGATGTCAGCTACAAGATCGGGGGCAATCACCGCATTTATCGTCCGGAAGACGTAGGATAAATAGTAGCCGAGCGCAAAGGGCAGAAAAACCCTAAGGGCCAGGAAAAAGGAGGGCTGCGCACTCATTGAGAATCCAAGTCTAAGTTTGTTTACGGGAAAGTAAATTCCCGATTCATTTAGCGCCCCTTGCGAAGCCGCCGGCACAGTGCAACAATCGTGGCAAGTGAACGGTTTCGAACCAGAGTAGTTGATCACATGGTTTATTTTCCTGAATCCAACTCCGCCTTTCGGGCCGAACATGCAGGGACACGGGTGCCAGAGATATTCGAAGTCCACACGGAGATTAATGTTTTCGAAAACGGCATCCTTGCCATAGCATTTTCACTAAGCAAAAAAGTCCCAAAATTCCAGGACAACCCGAGCTAACTGCTCCGTCTGGCTGCTAGTCCAATGGCGAAAACCAACCCTGAGAAGCTATGGCAAACAGCGGAACGCTATCTGAGGTCAAACCGGCCCGGCCGCGCAGAGCCGCATTTGCGTAAATTGGTCCAGGCTCTCCCGGGAGATCCAATTCTTCACTATAATTACGGGCTTTGCCTTCTTCAAAACGGGAAAATCAAAGAGGCCAAAGACGTTCTGCAAAAAACGATTACCTTGGACCAGCCACAACCAACGTTTTTTATCACCCTGGCCGAGGCAGCCATGGCTGATGGCGACATAGGTCTGGCGATCAAAAGTTTGGAGACAGGGATTACACAGACCCCTCTCGAGGTAACACTTCACCAGAGAAAAGCCATGCTCCTAAAAGCCACGGGGCAATGGCACGAAGCGGTCAGCGCTTACTCCACAGTACTGTCTTTAGATGCCCAGAATGTGGATGCTTTTGTGAACAGCGCGATTTGTAAACGCCAGTTGGGAGATTTTTCAGGTGCTCTTGCCCACATCAATACAGCTATCCGACTCCAGCCGAATACTAGCTTAGTGCTCAATATTAAAGGATCAATCGAACAGGCTATTGGATACACCGAGAAGGCACAGGGTTACTACCAACGGGCCGCTGAACTCGATCCCGACAATTATCCAGCGCAGCGCAACTCTCTGTTCAACCTGCTGAACCTACCTCACATTGATCAGACCGAACGCTTCCAAATAGCACGGAAGATAGATACTCAGAGCGGCATCTCAGGGTCACGCGTTACGATATTCGATGATATTTTGTTCGAGCCAGAGCGCACTTTACGCATCGGCTATTTTTCCAGTGACTTCAGGCTGCATGTGGTTGCGTTCAACCTTCTGCCGTATTTTCAGCATATTGATCGCGAGAAATTTAAAATTCACCTCTTCAGTGACACCCAACACCCGGATCAGATAACGGCACAGTTTAGATCCATGGCAGACACATGGCATGAAACTTCGCATCTGGATGACGACCAAACAGCTGCCCTGTTCCGAAAAAATAAAATCGATGTCCTCGTTTTTCTAGCGGGGCGATTCGACGACAACCGGCCCAGTGTAGCGGCTCATCGGGCAGCACCCGTCCAAGTCAGTTTCCATGACTGTGCGACAAGTGGACTGGCGGATATGGACTACTGGCTAACAGACAAATATCTGCATCCCGCCGATACCCAAGAGGCGTCTACGGAGGAGCTATGGCGTCTGCCGGTATTTTATCAATTTACCTTGTTGGACAACCTTCCAGATGCTGGCCCCCCGCCATGCGAGGATGCTGGTCATGTAACATTTGGTGTATTCAATAAACCGGAAAAAATTAACGCCCAAACGGTGAGCGTCTGGGCAAAAATTCTGAAAAACGTGCCGACATCTATCCTGTTTCTGAAGTACTTTAATTTTTACGATGATCCGATGGTCCGGGAACGGCTGCTCCGTCTTTTTGAAGAACAGGGAGTCTCGGAAGACCGCCTTCGGTTTGGCGCTGGTTACGATACGCGGGGATCACACCTCCAACTTTATGCACGGGCCGACGTTATGCTAGACCCCTTTCCTTTTAATGGCGCGACCACAACATTTGAGTCAATTTGTATGGGTGTTCCGGTTGTGGCTCTCTGGGGCGACACGTTTGTCAGCCGGGTGGCAGGGTCCCTGCTGTGCCATATTGGGGAGACCCGCCTCGCCGCCCACAGTCCGGACCAATATGTGGAAATTGCCACGTCACTGGCCCAGGATCCGCAGCGGCTGGTCCGCCTGCGGGCTACTCTCAGACAACA
>CAXFCV010000153.1:0-6358 GCA_964000975.1 uncultured Rhodospirillaceae bacterium
CAAAGCCAAGAAAGCAAA
The DNA here is from genome assembly GCA_964000975.1 of uncultured Rhodospirillaceae bacterium. GTDB lineage: Bacteria > Pseudomonadota > Alphaproteobacteria > Rhodospirillales > UBA2165 > TMED167. Next base: position 19 of record CAXFCV010000153.1, read on the forward strand.
AGAATTGGGGGTGACTATTCTGAGTGAGTCGGACTGGCTGGCGTTGATTGACCGCTGATTACCGGGGCAACGCGACGACCAACCCCAAACCTCGCTCTCCCGTAAACTAAGACCGGGGTACGGTCTAAACTTAGGGGCCCGCGAAGCCATCGTGCTTGCCTCCCGTTTTGAGGTAATAACCTCTCATCACGTGAATATTTTTGTCATTCTGTTTATTGCAGGAATGCTCGCTGGCTCTGGTGAGGCTCTTAAATAGCAGGAAAATGATCAATATCTCTTCCAAGCGGGAGCCGACAAACAAAGATAAATGACAACCCGCGCCCATCAGGAATCAAGCATGCGGCTGGTTAAGATCGCCTCCCCCATGCTTAGGTCAAATAATCGCCAGGGTTCCATAAAAATATGAGGCAGGTTCTCTTCTCCGGCATGTGAGTGGAGATGACGACGCGGCACGAATTGAGGGTAACGTTTTTAACAGTAGAGACCGGCCCAAGATCACAGCCACTACGAGGGGCATAGCTGCCACCGGCGCGGTGCTTCAGCAGCCACGCTTGTTGCAGTTGTGGCGTCTGTCTGACCCACGTGCGCCTGGGGCTATCTCTTATAAATATCCCAGTCTAGGGCCACCCATAAAAAAAGCGGCCATGGGCCGCTAGAGTGTCGTGTCTGCAGACTGGGTCTGGAACGACCGATGCATTCAGCTTTTAGTTTAGTTTTTCCGGCAGTTCTTTGATCGCTTCATCGATCAGCGTATCCGCCTTATCGTTCTGGACGGCATCCGCCAGAAGACCGCGCGCTGCCGCCAAGGCAATCTCTGTGGTGAGCGCCCTCACTTCCTCCTGGGCATCGGTTTCCGCCTGGGCTATCCGGTCCATGGCCAGTTTCTCCCGCCGTTGCAGGGCGTTTTCCAGGTCCTCCGTCAACGTTTTTCTGAGAGTCTGTGCCTCTTCGCGGGCTTGATTGATGATGTCATCAGCTTCTTTTTCGGCGTCCGATAATTTGCGCTTATGGGCCGCCAATATGTCTTGAGCCTCCTCGCGCAATTTGGTCGCCTCCTCTATCTTCGCGCGGATCTCATCAATTTTTTTATCGAGAGACGAGGTGATAAATCTCCAGCCCGGTTTGGCAATCAGGGCCAAGAATAAAATAAACGAAATCGCAACCCAGAGAGATGGGTTATTAAGCACCGAACCGGCTTGCCCGGCGCCGTCAGCGGTTTGAGAGATGGCCGAGGAAATCATGTATTTCTCTCCTTCATCGCCGCGTCCACCGCCTGACGAACAGCATCTGACGGGAGTGACGCACCGATCAACTTTTCGGCAGCGGAAGACGCCACGGTTGCGGCGGTTTCTTGCATACCGGAGATGGCTTCCTGTTTGGCCGCATCAATGCGCGCTTCTGCTTCCTTGATCTCCGCGGCCAGCTCTTCGCTTTTTTCAGCATGCCGGGCCTGAGCGCTATCTGACATCTGTCTTACCGCCTCAGCAACCGAGCCCCGGGCATTTTCTTTTGCTTCGGCGATCGATTTTTCATAGGTATCCAAGGTACCTTGCGCCTCATCGCGCAGGTTTTCCGCCAGATCCAGATTTTCGTCGATCTTCTTCTGTCTTTCTTCCAGAACCAAACCCACGCGCGGTAGGGCGACTTTGGCCATCAGCAGCCATAAAATGACAAACGTGATGACCAGCCAGATAATCTGAGGCGGAAAGCTCGCTAAATCTAACTGAGGCATAAATCAGCCGTCCTTGCTATCCAATTAGCCTGTGCCAGGGGTTATCCGAACAGGATCAGCAAGGCAATCGCCAAGGCAAAAATTGCGAGCGCTTCAACCAATGCGAACGACACCCAGGCTGTCGTGGTTATGGCGCCAGCAGCTGCGGGGTTGCGGCCGACAGAATTAATAAGGGCGGCCCAGATAAGGCCGATGCCAACGCCAGGCCCAATAAAGCCAAGGGTGGCAAGGCCCGCACCGACAAGCTTAGCTGCTTCTACGTCCATTTTTGTAAATCCTTTCGTCAATTGAAGAGGCAGGAGCCCCTAACTGTTAAGCCTTTTGATGAAAACATATCTAATGCAAATGTATTGCGTCATTGATGTAGATACAGGTCAGAATTGTGAAAATATAGGCCTGCAGAAACGCGATCAAAAACTCCAAGCCGGTAATGGCTACCAGTCCCGCTACTGGCACAATCCCCAGAAGACCGAGGGGAAACACAAATCCGCCAACCACTTTTAGCAGTGTGTGACCGGCCATCATGTTGGCAAAAAGCCGAATGCTCAGACTGAACGGGCGGGTGAAGTAGGAAATCACCTCAATCGCGATCATTAGTGGCGCCAAAAAGATCGGCACGCCTGCCGGCAAGAAGAAAGAAAAGAAATGCATGCCATGCTTCATGAAGGCAATCACGGTCACCAGCAAAAATATTACCAGCGCCATGGTCAGGGTGACGGCGATATGGCTCGTAAAGGTGAAGCTGTAGGGCAGCATGCCGAGAAAGTTACCAAACAGGACAAACATGAAAATGGTGAAGATGAAGGAAAAATACGGTTTCCCCTCTTTCCCGACGTTGTCGCTGACCATTTTTGCGATGAACTCGTAACTCAATTCCGCCATCAATTGCCAGCGTCCCGGTACCGCAGCGCGCGGCCGCACGGCCAGCACCATCAGCACAGTTGCCGCCACAACGGTCAACACCATAAAAAGGGAGGAGTTGGTGAACGAGGCGTCCAGTTCCCCCAACTTGATCGGTATCAAGGGCTGTATCACAAACTGTGCAAGCGGGTTATTGGCGTCGGCCACGTTTCTTTCCTATGTCTGTCACCCGTCTTTCGGGCCTTTAAATTTCTCAATGTCCCGACGTTTCGAACTCTCGAACCCGGCGGCATATCCTTGGTCGTTGGTGACACGGAAGACATTCCAAAGCCCTGCCGCATTTCCCAGCAACAAAAAAACGATCAAGAACCATGGCTTCGTATCAAGCCAGCTATCGATCAAGAACCCAATACCGCCTCCGACTGCGACCGCAACGACAATTTCAGTGCCGATGCGAAAGGCCATTACTTTTCCGGTCTGGCTGTCAAGCGATGCCCCGCCACGTCCGTCGGTCCCGTCATTTCCCCGGGCGCGCCGTAAACGCGTATCAAAGTCCTCTTCGGACTGCGGATTTTTTTCCTCATTCATTGCTAAGGTGCCCCGCCATGATACCCGATGGTTTGACCCCTCCACATGATTGGGCAATCGACTGATAGCTCCTTTCGGACATCAACGCGACATTGGATTCGCGACGGACCTTATAGCCCGCATTTGACCCTGTCAAGAAACAATCGAAAAGGGCTAAGTATCTGTAATAAATATGAAAAAGAGATCTATCTGTCAGGCGATATCGCGCAGTTCCATCGCCTGACCGAGGTCCACGGAGACCAGTTGAGAGACGCCCTGCTCACCCATGGTAACCCCGTAAAGTCGGTTTACACGTGCCATTGTCATTCTATGGTGTGTTACGACCACAAATCGAGTGGAGGCGGATTTTGCGATCTCTTCGACCATCGTACAGAACCGGTCAACATTGGCATCGTCCAGGGGGGCGTCCACCTCGTCTAACACACAGATTGGGGCCGGGTTGGTTAGAAACACACCAAAGAGAAGTGCCAGCGCAGTCAGAGCCTGCTCACCGCCCGATAAAAGAGAGAGGACCTGTAGGCGCTTGCCTGGCGGGCTGGCCATTATCTCTATCCCAGCTTCCAAGGGATCATCTGATTCCGTCAGAGTCAGGTGGGCACGGCCCCCGCCAAACAAACGAACAAACAGTTCCTGGAAATGCTTATCGACTTCCTTAAAGGAGTCCAGCAGGCGATGGCGGCCTTCGCGATTTAGATCATTAATACCACGGCGCAGTTTGTCGATGGCTCTGAGAAGGTCATCCCGTTCAAGATTCAAGCCCTCGATTTGTTCATTGAGTTCCTGCGATTCGGCCTCTGCGCGCAGATTGACCGGACCCATATTTTCCCGTTCCCGCAGCAAGCGCTCGACCCTATTTTCCGCATGATCCAATTCGGGTAGGGCAGCGTCTTCCTTCAATCGCGCTATGTCTCGCAAATTATCTGGGCCGCAATTGAGGCGATCGGTCATCCGTTCCATTAATGAATCGAGGGCTTGGTTGGATTGTTCGACGCCTGACTGAGCACGAACGCGTTCTTCCCGAATACCGGCTAGACGCGCTTCAGATTCGCGAAGGGCTTTATCGGCTTCCGCCATTTTAGTTTCCGACTCGACCAACCGGTCAGCTGCCTCCCTGCGCTTTTCTTCCGCAGACTCAAGCCTGCTGTCCAGTTCCTGTCGCTGAGCCTCGATGGCGTCCGGTTGAGTCGAGAGACTCGCCTGCTCTTCTGTCAACTGTTGTTGCCGTTCCTCTAGCTGTTCCAATTGCGCTTCGGCCCCTGTCCGCCGTTCCGTCCAGGAGGCGAGTTCGTCGGTAATTAACTGAAGGCGTTGGGCCCGCTGGACCGCCTGTTTTTGCAATCCATCAAAGGCACTCTGGGCATCAATCAGCAACGTTCTGGCGTCTGTCGCGAGGGACCGTAGCCGTTTTGCCGCCTCGCGGCCAGCAGCCGCGTCGGGCAGTGCCGCCATCGTTTTTGCGGCCTCGCCGAGGGCGGCTTCCGATTCTGTCAGATCGTTCAACACGCGCGTCAATGCCTCGCGCTGCGCCGCCATCTTACTGTCTGTCTCCGCCGTCTTTTGGCGGAGTTCACCGTGATGGTTTTGGGCTCTGGTGAGATGAGCCTCTGCTGCGCGCACGAGGTCTTTGGCCTCGGCCTCCTGGGATGTTGTTTCATCCAAGCTGGCCTTGGCGGCGGATTGCTTGTCTTCGGCGTCGTTGGCTAATGATTCGGCTCGGGCAAGTTCAGACCGCACGGAGTTCAACCGATTGCGTTGTTCGAGCCGGACGGCCGCTGCCGCCGGGGCATCCGAACTGGCCGTATAGCCGTCCCAGCGCCAAAAACCACCATCCAGTGCGACCAGACGTTGCCCTTGTCTGAGTTCCGGCGCCAAGCGCCGACCTGTCTCACTGTCGTTCACCACACCCACCTGGTTCAGCCGGCGGACGAGCGCGTTAGAACCAGAAACATAGTCGCTTAGGGGAGCGGATCCGGCGGGAAGAGCAGGCGAGTACTGATAGGCGGTTACCCCAGCCCAGTGGACAGGTGCAGATTCATCCGTTGCTGCCGATAAATCGTCACCGAGGGCCGCGCCGAGAGCACCCTCATACCCCATCTGCACATTGAGCGCGTCAACGAGCGGTGGCCAGTGATCGGGATCGCCAGTCTCCAAGAGCTCTGCTAGGGCTCTCTCCTCCGCACTAAGGCGCGTGAAATCGGCGAGCGTCTTGCGAGCACTTTCCTGGCATTCGGTTAGGCGTTTCATCGTGTTTACACGGGCGGTTTCTGCAGTCAATGCCAGGGCACGCACTTCTTCAAGTTGGGCGGTAGCTTCGATTAGCTGGTCCCTTGCTTTTTTCAGGTCCCCCTGGTTCTGGGCGGCTTCTTCCAGGGCTTCGATATGACCGCCGAGCTTCTCTCTCTCCTCGCGAAGCCGCCCGACGCGGGTTTCCAGCTCGCCATGTCGTCGAACGAGGTCACCACGTCTGGCCTCATCCGCTGCCAGCTGTTCCATGGCGCTGGAGGCCTCTGCATCTTTGGCCTCAAAAGTGGTCCGCGCGGTCTCAAGATCTTGTGATGCGGTTTCCAGGGCCTCATTATGATCTTCGCCGCCGCCCGCAATTTCGCTACGCTCTAGTTCCAGTCGGGAAATTGCCGCGGTGGAGTCACTGACGAGAGATCTCTCTCGCTCCATATCGTGTTGCGTTTGGTGAATCCGGGTGGTGACCTCCTGGCGGGCCGCTTCGAGGCGGCTTTGCTCTTCTGCGAGTCTTTCGCGGGCCATTGAAAGCCTCTGTAAGGCTGCCGCCGCTTCTGCTTCTGCCTTACGCCGGTGAGGAAGGCCACTCGCAGCTTCTGCCTGTGCTGTTGCCGCTTGCGAGGTTAACCGCGTCATATCACCCACAGACCGCTCTGCTTCTTCCAAGAGACGCTGTGTTTTAGCCATATCCGCAGATGCATATGTCCAACGGATAAAAAACAAAGTCGCTTCGGCCTTGCGAATGTGGTCGTTGAGGTTGCGGTAGCGTGTGGCTTGGCGTACCTGTTTCCGCAGGCTCTGCATCTGCGCATCCAGAGTGATCATGATATCGTCGAGACGCTCCAGATTTGTCTCTGCACCTTTCAATCGCAGTTCCGCCTCGTGGCGCCGGGAATTGAGGCCGGTGATTCCGGCAGCTTC
>CAXFCV010000154.1:0-5517 GCA_964000975.1 uncultured Rhodospirillaceae bacterium
AAGGACCTAATTTTGAGTTTGCGGCTGAATCCCGTGAAGAATTGCTCTACGACAAAAACAAACTTCTGGCAAATGGTGATAGGTGGGAAACCGAGTTGGCGGCACGCATTGAAGCCGATGCACCCTACAGGTAGGACCGGATGATTATTCAGTCTCTTGCATTTTATCTTTTTTCTGGAATCACAGTAGCCGCCGCTGTCATGGTAATCTCAGCGCGTAATCCGGTTCATTCCGTGCTTTTTCTCATTCTCGCATTTTTTAACTCTGCCGGATTATTTGTGCTTTTGGGTGCAGAATTCCTAGCCATGATCCTGATAGTAGTTTACGTCGGCGCGGTCGCAGTGCTTTTCATGTTTGTTGTCATGATGCTCGATATCGGTGTCGCCGAACTGCGCGAAGGATTTCTTCAGTACCTTCCGTTGGGCGGCATTGTCGGTCTCATTTTGCTTCTTGAATTGGGTTTTGTCGTTGCGGGCTTTGCCATATCGCCAGAGGTGTCGGAGCGTTTTTCTGCCCCAGCCCCTGCGGATGTCGGTAACACAGAAGCCATCGGACGTCTGCTATACACCAAGTATGCCTACTTTTTTCAGGCCGCGGGCATGATCCTGCTCGTGGCGATGATTGGGGCGATTGTCCTCACACACCGCTCCCGAGAGGGTGTTAAGAAACAAAGGATTGGACAGCAGGTCGACCGACGTCCGGAAGAAACTGTAGAGATTAAGAAAGTACAAACCGGGAGCGGGATTTGATGTTTGAAATTGGACTACCGCATTACCTGACGCTCGCTGCTATTTTGTTTACGCTGGGAGTGTTCGGAATTTTCCTGAACCGAAAGAATGTCATCATTATCCTGATGTCCATCGAACTCATCCTTCTTGCCATCAACATCAATCTTGTTGCCTTTTCATCGCATCTGGGAGATCTGGTTGGTCAGCTCTTTGCTTTGTTCGTCCTGACCGTGGCCGCAGGAGAGGCAGCCATCGGCCTCGCAATCTTGGTGGTGTATTTTCGTAACCGCGGCAGTATTGCCGTGGAAGATATCCACATGATGAAGGGCTAGGAACAGTTAGATGTATGCAGCCGCCGTATTCCTACCCCTGATAGGAAGCTTTATCGCCGGTATCCTGACCTTTGCCGGCGGGTTCGCGGTCGAAGAAAAGAAGAAAAAAATCGACCGGGTATCCCAGTTCGTGACCGTGGGCGCCATGTTGTTAGCAGCGGTTGCCGCCACATTTTCTTTTATTGACATCGTGGTGCACGGTAACACTGGTAATGTGGAACTCTTTACTTGGGTGTCCTCCGGGACACTGGAATTCGCGTGGGCGCTCCGAGGTGACTCGCTTGCACTTATCATGCTGCTAATGGTGACGTGGATTTCTTCCATGATCCATATTTACTCCATTGGCTACATGTCTCACGACAAGTCAATCCCTCGGTTTATGGCCTATTTGAGCCTGTTTACCTTCTTTATGCTGATGCTAGTGACGTCGAACAATCTACTTCAGCTGTTTTTCGGTTGGGAGGGAGTTGGCTTAGCGTCCTATCTGCTTATTGGGTTTTGGTACGAGAAGCCCGCGGCCTGTGCAGCGGCAATCAAGGCTTTTGTAGTCAATAGGGTGGGTGACTTCGGGTTTGTTCTTGGCATCTTTGCCACGTTTGTGCTGTTCGACAGCATTTCTTTCGATACGATATTCGGCCTCGCTGAAGGCAAATCGCAAGCGACCATCTCGGTTTTTGGTGGCGACTTTCATGCTCTCACCGTGATCTGCCTATTTCTCTTCGTCGGAGCTATGGGTAAATCAGCCCAGCTCGGTCTCCACACTTGGCTGCCGGATGCCATGGAGGGCCCGACACCAGTCTCTGCCTTGATCCACGCGGCTACGATGGTGACCGCAGGTGTTTTTATGGTGGCAAGGTTGTCTCCGTTGTTTGAGTATTCCGACACGGCGTTAACCGTGGTGACCGTGGTGGGCGGATCGACTGCTATCTTTGCCGCGACCGTGGGCTGTGTGCAAAATGACATCAAAAGGGTCATAGCCTATTCCACATGCAGCCAGCTTGGATACATGTTTTTCGCCCTTGGCGTGTCGGCATATTCCGCGGGCGTGTTCCACCTCGTTACACACGCTTTTTTCAAGGCTCTGCTGTTCCTCGGAGCTGGGTCGGTCATTCACGCTATGTCCGATGAACAAGACATGCGGAACATGGGCGGACTATGGAAACTCATCCCGGTTACATATGTGCTTATGTGGATTGGCAGTTTGGCGCTTGCGGGCGTTTGGCCATTCTCTGGTTTTTACTCGAAGGATATCATCCTAGAGTCAGCCTGGGGCGCGGGCACCGGTGTTGGATATTATGCCTTTTGGATGGGCATCGCCGCAGCTTTTCTGACGGCGTTCTATTCCTGGCGCCTGCTGATTATGACATTCCACGGAGAAAGCCGGGCTGACGAGGTCACACTTGCCCACGTACATGAGTCCCCAAAGGTCATGATTTTGCCCCTTGTGTTCTTGGCTATGGGAGCGCTCTTTGTCGGATTTCTCACTTTCGACGTTTTCGTCGGCGCGCACGCAAAGAATTTCTGGGGCAATTCACTCTTGATTCTCGACAGCCACCCCGCGCTTGAAAATGCACATCACTCGCCGCTTTGGGTGGTTCTAATGCCCTCGGCGGCAGGTGTTTCCGGAATCGGACTCGCCTACCTGATGTATATGCTGGCTCCTGAATTACCTGCTGCCTTGGGTAATGGGTTTCAGGGGACCTACCGCTTCCTCCTAAACAAATGGTACTTTGATGAGCTCTATGACCGGATATTTGTTAAGCCTTCTTTCCTACTTGGCTATGGCTTTTGGAAATCCGGGGATGGTGCGTTGATTGATGGTGTAGGGCCCGACGGTGTCGCGTCCGCCGTGAGAAACATCGCGCGACGGGCCTCTGCCTTGCAGTCAGGTTTTCTCTATCATTATGCTTTTGCCATGCTCTTGGGAGTCGCTGCGATCGTCACGTGGCTCCTGGTGACGAGAGCGTAGGACGATGGAAAATTTCCCTTGGCTCTCCGTTATCACGTTCGCACCCCTGGTAGGCGTCTTTTTTATTTTGTTAATACGGGGTGATGAAGAGGTGGCAGCTAAAAATGCACGAGGTGTGGCGCTGTGGACCTCTCTGATCACTTTTTTTGTCTCTCTCGGTATTTGGGTCAATTTCGACAATGCAGCGACAGGATTCCAGTTTGAGGAAAAAGTGGTTTGGATGGAGGACCTCGGTTTAGCCTATCATTTGGGCGTTGACGGTATCTCTATGTTTTTCGTGGTTCTATCAACCTTGCTAACAGTGCTCTGCATAGGCGCTAGTTGGCTTAGCATTAAAGACCGTGTGCGGGAGTATATGATAGCGTTTCTGGTTCTTGAAACCTTGATGGTTGGCATGTTTTCGGCGCTTGATCTTATCCTGTTCTATATCTTTTTCGAGGGTGTCCTAATCCCGATGTTCCTGATCATTGGGGTTTGGGGCGGGCCACGCCGAAATTACGCTGCGTTTAAGTTTTTTCTTTACACCCTCACCGGCTCCGTACTCATGCTGCTCGCGATCCTGACAATGATTTTCCAGGCTGGCACGGCGGATATCACAAAACTTATGAATCATGATTTTTCAGTCGGCTTGCAACCATGGCTGTGGCTCGCGTTCTTTGCCTCTTTCGCGGTAAAGGTCCCCATGTGGCCTGTGCACACCTGGCTGCCAGACGCTCACGTGGAAGCTCCGACGGCAGGTTCCGTGATCTTGGCCGGTGTTCTATTGAAATTTGGTGGTTACGGATTTTTGCGCTTTTCGCTACCTATGTTCCCGATTGCCTCAGCTGACTTTACACCATTTGTTTTCGGCCTCAGCGTCATCGCCATTATCTATACTTCCCTGGTGGCCTTAGCACAGGAGGATATGAAAAAACTCATTGCGTATTCCTCGGTAGCACACATGGGATTCGTAACAATGGGAACCTTTGCTGCCAATCAGCAGGGTATTGAAGGTGCCATTATCCAGATGTTGAGCCATGGCGTTGTCTCTGCCGCTCTGTTCCTGGTCGTGGGGGTTATTTATGACCGAATTCACTCGCGGCAAATTGATGTTTATGGTGGGTTAATAAAACGAATGCCGTTTTACGGCCTGTTATTTATGATTTTCTTACTTGCCTCCGTCGGGTTACCGGGCACGAGCGGTTTTGTCGGCGAGTTCCTGATCTTAATCGGCACCTTCAAGGCGAACAGTTGGGTCGCTCTTTTGGGGGCAACCGGCGTCATTTTGGGGGCGGCTTATATGTTGTATCTCTACCGCCGGGTAGTTTTTGGCGCCCTCATAAAGGATAGCCTGATGTCTATAAAGGACGTGAGTTATCGGGAGGTTGCGGTTTTTGCGCCACTTCTGTTGATTGTCTTTGTCATGGGCATTTATCCTGCCCCCTTTCTGGATGTCCTCCAGGTATCCGTGGAAAATCTTATTGACCGTTACACGTCAGCCCTTGCGGCGCATGAGGCTCATCAGGCCGTAACATTCTTGTCGAAATAGGGAGAGGAATTCATCATGCCTGAAACAACCTTTCCTAACCTAATTCCAGCCCTTCCGGAGATCTTTCTGGCCATTGCGGCTATGCTGTTACTGATGATTGGGGTGTTTTCTAAAGAGAAGCAGGGCGCGCGAACAGTCGGTTATGGCAGCGTGATTGTACTCATTGTCGCCATGGTGTTAGTAGGCTTGGTTACTGATGTTCGTGCTCTCACCTTCGGCGGTGCCTTTGTCACGGACCCTTTTGCGGTCTTCATCAAAGTGATGATCCTAATAGCCGCTGCTACGGCCATTCTGATGTCGCGCGGTTACCTAGAAGATCACGGCATTAACCGGTTTGAGTTTCCCGTGCTCGTCGTGTTGGCGACGCTTGGCATGCTCATGATGGTCTCGGCGAATGATTTGATAGCGCTTTATCTAGGACTGGAACTTCAAAGTCTTGCACTCTACGTCATTGCTTCCTTTCAACGTGACAGCACCCGGTCGGCCGAGGCTGGGCTAAAGTATTTTGTTCTTGGGGCCGTTGCGTCTGGACTACTGCTCTACGGCATGACGCTGGTCTATGGATTCTCGGGCACGACCAATTTTGATTTGTTGGAAAAACTTTTCTCTAATAGTAAAGGGGAAGCGTCCGTCGGGGTCATTGTCGGCCTAGTCTTTATCATAGCAGGACTAGCTTTTAAGATTTCCGCAGTACCGTTTCATATGTGGACCCCAGATGTTTACGAAGGGGCGCCCACGCCGGTTACAGCTCTTTTTGCCATCGCCCCAAAGATCGCCGCCATGGGGCTATTCATTCGTGTCATGACGGGACCGTTTGGTGACTTGAGTGGACAATGGCAACAGATCATTATCTTTATCTCCATTGCCTCGATGGTACTCGGGGCCTTTGCCGCTATCAATCAGAGAAACATAAAACGGCTAATGGCATATAGCTCTATTGGCCACATGGGCTATGCGTTG
>CAXFCV010000155.1:0-2687 GCA_964000975.1 uncultured Rhodospirillaceae bacterium
ACCGGCTCCAAACGTTGCTTTTGCCATTGTTTAATCCTCCTTAATCACTGCGATCTAACTATGTCATAAATTTGCCGAATTCGTATCTCGTTTATGTAGTACAGTGATGACAGAGACACAAATTTTGCAGGAGTGACCAGCCAAATGCCGTTACCGATCCCTCGTTTTGCCAGGCCTTTTCTCTGCATCTTCCTATTTCTGACAATCACCATCGTGGGTGTCAGCAGTCATGCCGCCGAGCCGATGCAAGTTGTCGAAAAGTTTCATGCCGCCCTGCTGGCGGTGATGAAGGCGGCAGAAAAAAACTCGGTCGAGCAGCGTTACAAGGAGCTTGAACCGGCGATTTCCGATGCCTTCAATCTAGACTTTATGATAAGAATTGCGGTGGGGTCTCGTTGGAAAAAAACATCCGATTTAGAAAAGGCTGCGCTGGTCCAAGCATTCAAGCGTATGTGTGTCGGCACTTATGCCGCCCGGTTTAACGGTTACTCCGGCGAGAGTTTTAAAACGCTCAAGATCTCGGATGGGCCACGTAAAACGAAATTGGTAAAAACACACATTGCGCGCCCAGAAGACACGCCTGTGAAACTCACCTATGTTATGCGGCAATTTGGTCCGGAGTGGCATATCATCGATGTGTTGCTCGACGGTAGCATCAGTGAAATGGCCGTCCGGGTTTCCGAGTACCGTAATATTTTGAGAAGTCAGGGGGCCGGCGCGCTTGCGACCGCGCTTGATAAAATAGCCGACCGCCTTCTCTCTCCGTAAGTCCTATTCAGATTTCCGGTCGGCTGCGACACTGTCCGCATTGATATCGGGTTTCAGCGCATAGAAAACGATTATTCCCCACGCGATCCAAATAACCTCTCGAACACGGCGGATGATTGCGGCTGCGAACCCCGCTGTTGGGGACCCTGTCAGTGCTGCCCCTATGGTCAAAATTGCACCTTCCTGGACGCCGATGCTGGTGGGTATGAAGAATGTGCCCGCCCTGACCAGTTGAGCGACGGCCTCAATGATCCAGGCGTCCTCCAGGGATATCGGATGGCCAATAAACTTCATGATGTAATAGATTTCGACCACGCCTAATATCCAGTTAAGCATGGCGAAGCTGAGGGCACAGATAAATCGTCCCCGGAGGGCCGAGTAAAACGCCACTAATTTATCTTCGACGGCTTCAACATGCTTGAGTGCGGCGGCGGCCCGGGCGATCAACGCGTGCCGGGAGAGGGATCCGCCAACTAGTGACATCATTTTGGCTCTTTGAACTAGAAAAAAGAGGCTGACCCCAATGACGAGCGTGCCTAACCCGGCACCGGCGACAGATTTATAGCTGGGAGATAAATCTGGGGAGTCCAAGACAAACCAAAAACCGATCGCGAGAAATAGAATTAAGGCCAGAACATTGATTGTTTTGGCCAGGATGAGTGACGCAACACCGTCCCCATAGGCTATGCCGTAGTATTTCTTCAACAGAACGGCTTTGACGACTTCTCCTCCCATGCCAGCCAAGGGCGTTACGTTGTTAAATGCCTCCCCTGCTAGCCGCATCTGAAAAAAGCGGTAAATCCAAAGCGGGGAGAGAGGCACATGCTTGATCGTCAATTGCCATGTGAACGTATCAATTAGGAAGGCGAGAAAATAAATGAAGAGAATAAGAAGAATGCCAATGCCCACCCCAGAGAGCAGGTGCCAAGTTTCCGCCAGGTCAGTTTCGGCGATGATGAAGGTTAACAATCCGAGACCGGTAAAGAACAAGAGGGGTTTTATCCAGCGCATATGTTTGCCCTCAGACCCTGTATTTCTTGTTCCAGGCGAAAAGATATAAAATCCAGTATACGTGAGCGCCAATAGCCGCCGCCGGAAGCAGGATCCAGAGAAAATCAAATACCGTCAGTATGATGATAAGCAGCCAAAAGTCCGCGCGTGCCAGCTCTCGGAAGGCAAAAATTAATGCCTGCTTCCACGTATCCGGATGGTCATAGCTGTTCGGATCTCCGTCTTCCGCTCCATCGCTTTGTTTCATGACGGCATAGAGGCCTAAAAAGTAGTTTATCGAGGCCCCCGTACCACCTGAGAGGCCGAGCCAGAACCAGAATTCTTGACCGCTGGACCCCGTCACGCCCCAGCCGAGCCCGACAAAAAAAGCGGCGTGGACAACCCAATCCACAAAAGAGTCAAACATTTGCCCGGTTTTAGAGCTTTGTTCCTTCGCCCGGGCGATTTCACCGTCGCAGTGATCCAGCAGATAAGAAATAAAAAAAACCAAACTGCCCGCGAGCTGTGTTTTGACATCCCCCTGCGCAAACAGGCCCGCCGCCGCCAGCCCCAACACCATAGATATTAAAGTTACCTGATTGGCCGAGAGGGGTGTTTTCAGCAGTATTGGTGTCGTCCGTGCCGAGATATGGCGAATAAGCGGGAACAAGGGCTTGGGACGAGGTTCTAGACCGGGACTTGATTTTTTTGTTGGCTGGATCACGTTGCGACCTCTTTTAAATCGGCGGTCGGCCATAATCCCATGAGGGCGGGCAGGAGGATAATGGAGCAAAGCAGCGAACTTACAATTGCGATGGTCAGCAAAATGCCCATGCTCGCGGTGCCCGGATGGCTGGAGAGCGAGATGCTGCCGAATGAGCCGATTGTTGTGAGGGCGGAGAAGACAACGGCCCGGGGTGTTGAAGAGG
>CAXFCV010000156.1:0-5879 GCA_964000975.1 uncultured Rhodospirillaceae bacterium
CGTAAATGAGTCCTTGCTGGGCCGCGACGGCTTCCAATCCGGGGTTCGCCATATGCGATGACCGGCTTAAATGGCGGGATTGGCGCGCGAGAGATGAAAACAGTTCCTCGTGAAACCGAGCATCTGCATCTGCGGTATAAAAAGCAAAATGCGTGATCCAGCTTACCAGTCTGGTCCCGGTAATATCTGGGCGCCATACAAATGGTCTCCAATTATCAAAGCGGGACAGCCAGTCGGCAATAAGAGCCTGGGCTCGATGTCGGGCCCGCGGCGTGCCCACGCTTCTCAGGTCTGCAAGCCAGCCAAATCCGTGGATATGTTCACAGCACTCCTTGGGAAATTCCGGGGGGAGCGCCTGAAAGTATGGCAATGGATAACGCCGGCCCTTGAAAGTAAGGGCGCCAGAGAGGATCGCCTGTCCCGCCGAAGCGTTACCTGGCAGAAGTTCTGGCGGCGTGCCGAGCAGCCGGTCAGGCACCCGTCCCATCAAGGTATAATTGTAGATGGGGCTCGCAAAGGTGAAACGCTGCAACCCGCTCAAAAAGCCTTTCGGGCTTCCCGTCATTAGAGCTTGCGAGAGCAATTTCTTCGCTCCTCGTAAATCCTGGTGTTTTGTTATTGATTTTATTCTAAGAGGAAAAACACAAATAATTCGTTAAGACGTCCTGATCAGACGAGCCGCAAAAAAGCCGTCCATCCCGCCGTAATCAGCGAGGAAATGGGGAAATGTCCGGAGGTCTCCATCCGCTGTAATCATGTCAGGGATAAAAAACCTAGTATCATTATCCAGCGGATCACGCCTGACGTTGTTGCAAGAATTCAAAAAATCCTCGATCAAGATAGGCCCTTCCTCGGGTTGCAAGGAACAAGTTGCAAAGATAATTGTGCCACCAGGCCTTACCATACCCACCGATGCCTCGAGCAAAGCGCGCTGGATTTTCGCGACGCCGAGAACATCATTCGGTGATTTTATCCATTGAACGTCAGGATGCCGCCGCAAGGTTCCAGTGGCAGAACATGGCGCATCGATTAGCACGCCGTCGCAGGCTTCGCGTGGACGCCATTGGACGGCATCTTCTACAATACACGAAACATCTAGGGAGAGCCGAACCATGTTTTCCTGTAAGAGGCGTATTCGTTTTTCGGAGCGATCAATGGCCGTAACATACGCGCCGGCAGCTGCCATTTGAGCTGTCTTTCCACCTGGCGCCGCACAGAGATCTATAATACGTTTGCCCTTCAAATGAGGGAATAATTTAACCGGGAGCGTCGCCGCTGTATCCTGGACCCACCAGTCGCCCTGGTCAAAACCGGGCAAGATCTCAACGCTCGGGCGATCCTGCAGTCGGACCGACCCCGTGGGCAAGAGCGTTCCTCCAAGAGCCTCCGCTACTTCTTCGAGATTTGATTTTACAGTGATGTCGAGGGGCGGCGGGATTAGATGGGCGCTAGCAATCCGCCGGGTCAGGTCCTCGCCATATGCCTTGCACCAATTATCCCACAGCCAGGCAGGCGTGTTACGTCTGCTCTCATCTTGGGCTAATATCATTTTAGACCCTTCCCGGCCAAGGCGGCGCAGAATTGCATTGATTAGTTTTTTATAGACCCCCTGGCGGCGCAGTTGGGCCAAGTCAACGCTGGTATTCACGGCGGCGTGGTCCGAGACGTTCATGAATAAAAGCTGGGCAGCTCCCAACCGTAAGATTGTGAGAGCACCCCGCGCCTTTCCGGGAAGCGGGGTCTCGAGACAATTGTCAATTAAATCGTCAATTTGCCCGAGCCGCCGAAGGGTCGTTGCCACAAGATTATATGAAAATGAACGGTCCCTGGAAGCCAACACGGAGGTCCGGGCGCGATGTATGGTACGGGCTGAGAAAGCGTCATCAAAACTTTTTCGGCGAAAAAGAATGTCTTCAAGAACATCTGCAGCTAAAGCACGAGGCATCCAAGTCCCATATCAGCCAACCTAGGGGGTGGCAACATTGGTGTTTTGTCTCAGACATCATCCCCATGGACGGGAGGGAGAGGCCATATTGTCGGACGTAGCGGCCATATCACGGAGATATTTTACGCGGTTGGACGTGTTGGGATGGGTGGAAAATAGTTTATCGATCGACCGGGCGTTTAGAGGGTTGATGATAAACAGATGTGCTGTCGCTGGATGATCCTTAGCCTGATCATTATCGATCCGACGCGACAACGTTTCAAGTTTCTCCAACGCGGATGCCAGCCATAAGGGTTGGCCGCAGATTTCTGCCCCAAGTCGATCCGCTTGATACTCGCGCGTCCGCGAAATTGCCATTTGCACCAACATGGCGGCCATAGGTGCAAGGATCATGACCAAAATGGTGCCCAGCAATCCGAGGGGACTATTCCTGCCCCGACCCCCAAAAAACATGGTAAAGGTCGCCAACATCGACAGAGCGCCTGCTAGGGTCGCAGTGATCGTCATAATTAACGTGTCTCGATTTTTCACGTGCGCGAGTTCATGAGCCATCACGCCGGCAATTTCCTGGTGGCTCATATTGTCGAGGAGCCCTGTGGTGGCAGCAACTGCCGAACTCTCAGGACTACGGCCCGTGGCGAAGGCGTTTGGCTGAGGTGTATCGATAACATAGACTTTGGGAATGGGTAATTGAGCACGGGCAGCCAATTGTTTAACCGTACCGACATAGGCCGGATGTGAGGTTTCGTCTACTTGACGCGCACCATACATAGACAACACCATTTTGTCCGAATTCCAATAGGAAAAGATGTTGCCAAACAATGCAAACCCGAGGGCAATCACCAAGCCACTCTCGCCCCCCAATAAGAAACCGGCGGCAAGCAAAATGGCTGTTAAGCCAGCCAACAAGATCGATGTTTTAAAGGCATTCATCACAGGGCAAATAGGCCGTGACTTACCCGCTCGCAACCGGCTTCGAGCCAAAAACGTTTTAATCTCAAAATACCATGCTCCCAACGCCAATGGCGCTTAACAGCCAAAGAACAATTTGCCGAAAAGCCTGTTGCGGCATGATACCAAAGAGAAGACTCCCGAGACATTGGCCGACCACATAAGGAACCACAAGAATGACGGCTTTGATCACCGTTTCAAAACCTATCAGGCCACTCAATCCAAGAGACACAATAGGAACAGGAATTAAAAGTGATACCGACACCGTATTGTTCGCCCGCTGGGCCTGGGCCGTCCCCGGCGCCGACATAAAATAAAGCGCACAGATTGGGCCGCCGATCCCGGAAAACCCGGCAAGATATCCCGAAACCCCCCCGGCAATAATTTTCGATGCCACGCCGCGCGTGCCCTCATAATGCCATCCGGTCATCAGGAGGACAGCCATCAAAAAAATTAGCCCGCCCATGATCCGGCGGAACATGTCCGGCTCAAGATATAACAAGCTCCAAACCCCCGCGGGTGCCAAGATGAACGCGCTCACGATGATGATCCGAATCTCTCGCCAGTCGACTTTACCCATTGCAGGCACAAAAATCGGAAACGCCGACAATATGCCGGTTATTCCCATGATGGCAACGGTTTCAGCTGGTCCATACAGAACAACAAGGACCGGGGCCCAAACAAGATTAGCGCCAAACCCGGTGAGCCCGCGAATTGCAGCGCCGACCATCGCGAAAATCGACGCGAAAATCAGATCTCGGGACCAAATGGCCTCCCAGGATATATCAGACCAAGGGATATCTGGCATGGCGCATCCTAATATCAAATATTGCCACAGATCAGCGTGGCAGGGTATGGTTCCACATCACAGCCAAAAATATGTATGGATGAAATCCAGGAATGACAAACTCAAAAAACACACCCTTTCCGGGTTCGAAAACGCCCATTAGGTCAGACATAACATCGCGCCCTGAGGCAGATAAAAAAACCGAAAACCAAACACCCAAAACCGATCCAACCCGCTATGGAGATTGGGAAAAAGGCGGCCGTTGCATCGACTTCTAAAAGATTTTTATGCTTTAATTAAAAAGCGATCTGATAAATCAGATATTTTTGATAGCAAATTAGACGGTTCCTTGAATAATCCGTTGGATAGGCATTGTGAGCCTTTGTTCGACTGGATCTGATGTTAAGATATCAGTGACAGCACAGCTTTTACCAAACGCCATCCTAGCTAAAGTCACCCGATTCATTGACAGCGATGCTCTCTTTTTGAACGCGCATATGTGACTTGGTTTAAAAATCAAAGTCCCCAGTTAAGCGATTGCCCGCGTCAGGCCAGAAAATACTGCAATACACAATTCGCTTAAATATGCCGTCCGCAATTTGGGGCACGCAGAAACACCGCAAGGCTCAGTTTTCCCGCGTCACTGGCCCAATTGGGCCTCGTGGCAGCCTATAATCGGAATAAGTGGCTTCAATGGTGCGAACGTTGATTATTCTTTGAAATGCTGGTCGCTAGCCCCTAGGGCCTAATTGTCAGACATGCGCCCCATCGTCAGGCCCGGATTTTATAAGGATCAACTCCTAAGACCCCCGGTGAGCCTTTGCTGACATTCGATTACTCACAAGATCATCAACAACCGCAGGATCGGCAAGAGTGGATGTGTCTCCCAAATTACCCGGATCGTTCTCAGCAATTTTGCGCAAAATACGTCTCATGATTTTGCCGGAGCGAGTCTTTGGTAACCCCGGCGCCCACTGAATATGGTCGGGCGTAGCAATGGGCCCGATCTCTTTCCTGACCCAATTTACCAATTCAATTTTAAGCTCCTCCGAGGGTACCCTCCCCGCCATCAAAGTAGTGTAAGCGTATATTCCTTGCCCCTTAATATCGTGAGGAAACCCGACAACCGCCGCCTCCGACACCGCATCATGAGCGACCAGAGCGCTCTCCACTTCTGCCGTACCCATACGATGCCCGGATACGTTGATAACATCATCAACTCGTCCTGTGATCCAGTAATAGCCGTCTTCATCGCGACGGCAGCCATCGCCTGCGAAATACTTCCCGGGATAGTTCGAGAAATATGTTTCGACAAACCGTTCATGATCTCCATATACCGTCCGCATCTGTCCAGGCCAGGAGTCAAGCAAGACCAAAATACCTTCACAGGCGCCATCGAGAATCTTGCCATCATTGTCGACAATGGCTGGTTGAATGCCAAAAAATGGGCGCGCGGCGGATCCCGGTTTTAGGTCCGTGGCACCAGCAAGGGGTGTAATGAGAATTCCGCCTGTTTCGGTTTGCCACCAAGTATCGACGATCGGGCAGCGCCCCTCTCCGACAACATTATGGTACCAAAGCCAGGCTTCCGGGTTGATTGGCTCCCCTACCGATCCCAGGAGGCGCAAAGATTGTCGGCTGGTTGATCGGACCGGCTCATCCCCTTGTTGCATCAGCGCGCGGATCGCCGTCGGAGCCGTATAGAGAATATTGACCTGATGCTTATCGACCACCTGCCAAAGCCTCGACGCATCGGGATAGGTGGGTAGGCCCTCAAACATCGTCGTGATCGCTCCATTCGAGAGAGGCCCATAGAGTATGTATGTGTGGCCTGTTACCCAACCGACATCAGCCGCACACCAATAAACGTCACCGTCATGGTAATCGAATACATATTGATGGGTCATGGAGGCATAGACAATATATCCACCTGTAGTGTGCAGGACGCCCTTGGGCTTTCCAGTGGAACCCGAGGTATAGAGAATGAAAAGCGGGTCTTCCGCGCTCATTTCTTCCGGCGGACAATCCGTATCCGCAGCCGCACATGCGTCGTGATACCAGATATCCCGGCCATCTTCCCAATCAATTGCGCCCTTGGTCCGCTCAACCACAAACACCTTTTTGACCGTGGGGCAGCTTTCCAGTGCAGCGTCAGTGTTGGCTTTCAGCGGGATTGGCTTCCCTCCTCGGACCCCC
>CAXFCV010000157.1:0-3202 GCA_964000975.1 uncultured Rhodospirillaceae bacterium
GCGCCTATCCTTGTCGCAAAAGGGGTCGACGATCTAGCTATGCGGATTCGTGAAACCGCAGACGAAAATGAGGTGCCAATCGTTGAAAACCCGCCGCTCGCCCGAGCACTGTATGCAGCAGTGGAATTAGATGAGTCCATTCCTGAACACCTTTATCATGCGGTCGCGGAAGTTATTGGCTACGTCTTCCGGCTTAAAGGCAAGCTACCGCGCGAGGGACCGATTCGACCTCCTGCGCCCGATTGGTCGCTCGATCCGGGTTTAACCGAGGAGAACGAGGGGGAGCCCAGAGTACACTAATCGCAGGTATCCTAGCGAATTATTAAGTTAGCCAGCCCCAGCCATTCCAAGGTTGAAGAACTGTGTGGAATAGCGCAAACAAGAGACGTTGTGATCGAGTTAATTCCTGCATCTAATGGACCTGAAAGTGGAGAGCGACCAGCGGCGTCTTGGGCGCCTGTGCGCTGGGTGACTGCTGCCAAACCGGCTATTACTTCACATTGGTCTGGCGCTGGTGTCCTCTTGATCTTTTCGGCTAGCGCCGTGGTCTTGTTGACCCATGGGGTGGCGGAATGGCAGGTGCTTTCTGGCTGGGGATTGTCTGGCCTGGCGATTATTTTTGCTTGTTTCCAGTCATGGCGTCTCGGGCTGCGTTGGGCAGTCCGAAATGCCCGTAGCGCGCTAATTCAATCCCTTTCTGACTCAGACGAAGCACTTTTTCTGACAGAGTCTAATGGCAGGGTAATCTATGATACTGATGGTTTTCGGGCTCTGGTTAGAAGCGTTAACGGAACGGATCTTCTTGGATTTGCCAATTTGGCGTCTCTAGCGGAGCTGATTGCGCCTGTCTCGAAACAAAATTTTAAGAGAATTAAGGGGCAGGCCGCTGACGGAAAACGGGACTCATGCTACATTGATATTTCTGTCGGGGAAGCGTCGTATCACTGGCGGGTATCCGTGGAACCCGTGGGAACGCTATATGGGCTCTCACTCTGGACCTTTGTTGACGTGACAGCGCAGCAACAGTTTGAAGCGCGCCGAGAAAATGATCAGCAGTTTCTCTCTGACTTGCTTGATGAACTGCCAGTCGGCTTGTTCTCAGCGGCTCACGACGGAACACTTCAATATATTAACAAGACCCTGGCTTCTTGGCTCCACCTTGACGAGGATGTTCCTGGCGATGCGCCACCTCTGAAGCTATCTGAGTTTATCGCTGCCGGCAACGGCAGGGATGACATTGCTTACGTTGAAACCGACAGGTCTGGCATGCACGGTGGGCTGAGGCTTCAAGGCCGTGAGGGGGGGGCATTCTCCGCCTATCTGATCCAGTCTCAAAAGGAAAATAATGAGGGAGAGTTCCAATACAGCCGTTCTCTGGTATTGCGAGAACCCTTTATACCAATAGTAGATGACGGGACGGGGGGAGCCTTATTGCGGCGCATTCCCTGGCTGTTTTCCAGTTCGCCGGTTGGCATTGTTTTGCTTGATCTGCAGGGAACCGTCGTTGATAGCAATCGGTCCTTTCTTAAGATTCTCGGTCTTCACCGTGACGGTGTGGTGGGATGGCCCATTTCAGAGCGCATTTCCAAAGAAGATAGGGACAGCGCGGATACTGCGTTCACAAAGATCGTTATGGGAATCATGCCGGCCACCTTGTTGGAAGTGCGCGTGCCCGCTGGTGGAGAGCGGGAATTGACGGCCTCTTTCTACGTCAGTCGTATGGAGGACAGTGCAGGAGAAGTGACTGGACTTGTCCTTCATGTCATTGAGACGACGGAACAAAAAAACCTCGAAGTCCAATTCAATCAGGCGCAAAAGATGCAAGCCGTGGGTCAGCTGGCTGGCGGCGTCGCCCACGATTTCAATAATCTGTTGACAGCCATGGGCGGATTTTGTGACTTGCTGTTGAGCCGGCATGGTGAAAACGATCCTGATTTCCCTGATATCATGCAAATTAAACAAAATGCCAATCGGGCAGCCAATCTGGTACGCCAGCTTTTGGCATTTTCCCGCCGCCAGACATTGCAGCCAAAGATTTTCTCTATCACGGATGCGCTGAACGATCTCTCCAACTTGTTACGTCGTTTAATAGGAGAGAATATCGAGCTGGAGATCCTGCACGGCAAGGATGTTGATTTGATACGGACAGACCCAGGCCAGTTTGATCAGGTGATCATCAATCTCGCGGTGAATGCCCGGGATTCTATGCCTGGTGGCGGGACGATTTTGGTTTCAACGGATCAGGTCGGGGTGGAAACTGCCGTGCAGCGTGGTCACGAGGTTATGCCGGCTGGTAACTATATCCGGATCAATGTGGCTGACACGGGATCCGGTATCGCCCAAGAGAATATCAGTCATATCTTTGAGCCCTTCTTTTCCACCAAAGGTGTGGGTGAGGGTACCGGACTCGGTTTGTCGACAGTTTACGGCATTGTCCGCCAGTCGGATGGCTATATTTTTGTTGATTCGGCCCTTGGCGAAGGCACAACCTTCTCCATATACCTTCCCGCGTATTCGGCTGCCGAGGCAACAGCCTTTGGCGGCGAGATCTCGCAAATAGGGGGCGTAGAGACGCCAGAAGAAAAAGACCTGACCGGGGAAGCTACGGTTCTTCTCGTGGAGGATGAGGATGCGGTCCGGGTATTTGGTGCCCGTGCACTGACTAATAAGGGTTACCGAGTGCTCGAAGCGATGGATGGCGAGCAGGCGTTGGATGTTATAAATGAATCTGATGACTCAATTGATCTCATCATCACTGATGTCATGATGCCCGGAATGGACGGGCATACTCTTGTGCGGCTGGTCCAGGAGGAACTGCCGGATATAAAAGTCATTCTGATGTCAGGATATGCAGAAGATGCTATTCCAGGCGAAATCGCCTGTGATCCAAGTATTAACTTCCTTCCCAAACCCTTTAGTCTTCAGGACCTAGCAAGTAGGGTGAAAGATGTGTTGGCAAAGTGAAACTCGGACCCAGTCATTTGCGCTAATCCTCTGAGCTGCGTCCCGTTTGGCCGTTTTATCCTTTCAGGAGCAAATAGGGTGCGTGCTTACATATTTTCGTATACGCATCGCGTCGAGTTGGATTCGCCCAAATTTCTGCACAATGTCCTGGGAGAGTGGCGGGCATGAGCATGAGGAACATCGAGAAAACGTTTTTCCAACCTGAGCCATGCGGCTTTGGCTAAAGCGGCAACCCAAC
>CAXFCV010000158.1:0-2024 GCA_964000975.1 uncultured Rhodospirillaceae bacterium
CAGGGGCCCAGTCGCCAGTTGCGTCCATCGCCGCAATGAAAGCTACAAATTCCTTGGCAAGGGACGGCGTGGGCTTGCGAGCCTCTTCCAGAATAACTTCACCCTCCAAAAGATTCAGGCTCTCAAAATCATCGAAGTCTGCGGGCCGCGAAAATCTGTTGGATTCAAGCTTCAATCCCACAAGCGCGACTTTTGGTGCTTTCATTTTACCTGAGCTCCTTACGTTGGTTATTTATATGACTTCAGAAGTCAATGCTGCCAACGATATTTCAACTACAATCACCGCCATTTTGGCAGTTGATTCAACCACATTCTAAGCCTACTGTTATATTAACTAGACCATAGACAATAGAGTTCTGCAACTTCTAGGTGACGCCATGAGAATTCAAAACGAAGAGAAAATCTGGAACCTGGTTGATGCCAAAAGGGAAGCATTCATTGAACTGGCGGATCGGGTCTTTGACACGCCAGAAACACTTTACAAGGAATTTAGGTCGGTGAAAGAACATGTGTCCACGCTTGAGGCGGAAGGGTTCAGGATTACGCAGAATGTCTGCGGTATGCCGACGGCCGTCATAGGAGAAGCTGGTGAAGAGGGTCCGATCATCGCTATTCTAGGCGAATTCGATGCCCTTCCCGGCCTCAGCCAAGAGCCCGGAGTTGCCGAACACAAACCAATTGCCGAAGGCGGTGACGGTCACGGATGTGGCCATAATCTTCTTGGCGCCGCGGCGCTTTTGGCCGCAACTGCTGTCAAGGACTGGCTGGCCGAAAATGGGGTAAAGGCGCGTGTCCGTTACTATGGGTGCCCTGCGGAAGAAGGCGGCGCTGCAAAAGCCTATATGGCACGTGATGGCCTTTTTGATGACGTAAGCGCGGCCATATCTTGGCATCCCTCGACATTTAACGCTGTCCAGCACGGTCACTCGCTTGCGAACACGAGGATTGATTTTACCTTTACCGGAAAGGCAGCACATGCTGCTGCCGCGCCACATCTTGGTAGAAGTGCCCTTGATGCCTGCGAGCTTATGAATGTCGGGGTAAACTATATGCGCGAGCATATGCCTGACTCCGCTAGGATCCATTATGCCTATCTCGATGTTGGCGGAGCTGCCCCGAACGTCGTTCAGGCCACCGCAACCGTCAGGCAATTGATCCGGGCAAGTGACAATGCAACACTGCGTGACATGGTGGCTCGTGTTCAGGATATTGCACAAGGTGCAGCGATGATGACCGGCACCACAATGGAAGCAAAAGTCTATTCCGGCGTCTCTAATCTGGTCGGCAATGCGCCACTTGAACAGGCGATGCAAAGCGAGTTCGACAAAATCGGGCCGGTGCCGTTCGATTCAGATGACACCGTGTTCGCAGAGGCAATTAGGAAAACGCTGACAGCACAGGATATTTCTGCAAGCTTCCAGCGCGCCGGCCGTGAAACACCTCCCGACTTACCGCTTTGCGATTTTGTTGCCCCGCTTGAAAGACCGAGCATCGGTGGCGAAGGTTCTACCGATGTTGGTGATGTCAGTTGGGTCGCACCAACAGTCCAGGCCAGAGTGGCAACCTGTGCTGTTGGAACCCCGTTTCATACCTGGCAAACCGTGGCACAAGGCAAAATGCCAGCAGCCCATAAGGGCATGGTCCACGCCGCAAAAGTCATGGCAGCAACAGCGACGCATCTGATCAATTCGCCGGAGACCCTTAAAGCTGCAAGGGCAGTTCATGAACAGCGGCAAAAAACAACGCCGTATATTTGCCCGATCCCAAAAGATGCCAAGCCACCTGTGATTAAACAGCCATCCTGATCGCGACGATGCGTATTTGAGATTGGCTCAGCTCGCGTGGTTTGGCAATTTTGCTTCGACCACACGCACCCACAGGCTGGCGCCTATGGGCAGCAGGTCGTCATTGAAATCAAATAGCGGGCTATGCAGGTTCGCTGACTCCTTACCGGCGCCGAGCCAGATATAAGCACCTTCCTTTTCCTGCAGCATGTAGGAGAAATCTTCAGCACACATTGCCGG
>CAXFCV010000159.1:0-9747 GCA_964000975.1 uncultured Rhodospirillaceae bacterium
CCAAGGCCTCCAACCGCAGGCGCGCCTACGAACATTTTAACGGTTGATCCTTTTGTGGAACCAAGAAGGACTGAACCAAAACCACCACTGACTGTTGCGTAGGTCTCATCAATGTGTGCAGAGCCATTGTTAACTTGATCTGATTCCATCTGGACGGTCACTGAGACGCCAAGACCATTATCAAGCTTGGTTGAGCCTTTGAAGTAAACTTCGGAGTCATTTACAATGTTGAATTGGTCATAACCTACACGGCCAGTTGCACTAGCCGTCGACTCATAACTACCTGACTGCTCTGCATATCCAATGAAAGAGTTAAAGTAACCACCAACTTTAATAGAAAGTGGTTTAGCCTTTGTTTGAGCAAGCGCGTCACTGGCACCAAAGGCCAACACGCCGGCTGCCGCAAGGGCCGTCGTTGAAAATAAAGCTTTTTTCATCTTGATCCTCCTAAAAACTCTCACACCTCATTGCAACATCGCAAAAATAAGGCGGAGTTTCTTAACACGAACATAACGCCACGGTCAGCGTTCAGGGTCAATGAAAAACCGGCATGTTTATGTTAAAATACCACACATGTGATATTTATAACACATAAGAGGGGGGTGTCAGAAAATTTAAGTCGTCTAAAAATTCTCCGACTATTTTTAGGAATAAAACCATTGGTCCAAACTACGGAATTTAATAGCAATTCAAGTGGCCATATGATAGTCCAATGTTGGTTTCGTGGCGACGCCTGAAAAGGTTATATAACCTGCCGAGAACTCAGTTAAGAGTAATTTGAGAGTGAGCAACTCAACATGTCTAAGAAACAACTTTTCGCTCCAATTTGGTGTTTTGGAGCCCTTCTGTCTCTGAGTTCCTGTGGCGGTGAGGTGAAAGAATTGATAACCTTGGGCGACGAGACCGTACCGATTGATGAGCGGGAGAGTATCCTCGGAGAGGGTGGTTTCTCTCTAGGTGGCCCCGCTAAACCCAATCCTCGCAATCAAGACTCAGGCATTGGCGTCAATGCATTTTTATGGCGAGCTAGTCTAGACACCCTATCTGTTTGGCCGATAGCGTCGGCAGACCCTTTTGGTGGAGTAATAATTTCAGATTGGTACACACCCCCTGACACACCTGATGAAAAATTCAAATTAAACGTCTTTATTCTTGGTCGAAGCCTTAGAGCAGATGGAGTTCGGGTGTCAGTTTTCCGCCAAACGAGGACCCCATCAGGTGGCTGGCGGGAGGCACCAGTCCAGCAAGAAACGCAAGTGCAACTAGAAAACGCGATCTTAACACGCGCCCGTCAATTCAGAACAGAATCCCGTGAGCAATAGGACAGATACGGGATTTTGTTGTACCATGGGCCATTCACTCGATTGTCGGCATAGCATTGTTTGCCAAGCCAGCCGATCACAGTTTAATAACCATCAAGACGATGAACTGGTTTAAAGCGTGATATCCATCTTCAAATGACCCGATATAATTTCAAAGAATCAGAAGCCCGCTGGCAAGACGTTTGGCTGGAAAACCGTTGTTTTAGCGTCTCAGACATCGAAGACGGGCCCAAATATTACGTTTTGGAAATGTTTCCCTATCCGTCGGGTCGGATACACATGGGCCATGTCAGAAACTATACGTTGGGAGATTTGGTCGCAAGATACAAAAAGGCTCGAGGATACAAAGTCCTACATCCAATGGGATGGGACGCGTTTGGACTGCCGGCTGAAAATGCAGCAATCGCCAACAATATTCCACCAGCGGAGTGGACCGAGCAAAACATCTCGGCCATGCGACAACAACTTAAGAGCATGGGATTGTCATATGATTGGGATCGAGAGATCGCAACTTGCCACCCTAATTATTATAAACACGAACAAAAAATGTTTCTGGATTTCCTTGGCGCAGGTTTGGCATACCGGAAAGAAGCCTGGGTTAATTGGGATCCAATTGAGCAAACGGTCCTAGCAAATGAGCAGGTGATCGACGGGAGAGGCTGGCGCTCTGGCGCTCTAGTCGAACAAAAACGTTTGTCCCAGTGGTTTTTAAAAATAACCGACTACTCGGAAGACCTTTTGTCATCGCTCGAAGAATTGGATCGTTGGCCAGAACGGGTGCGGTTGATGCAGGAAAACTGGATAGGAAGGTCCGAAGGCATGCGCCTCCGGTTTGAGATTGAGGGACGGGAAGAGCGATTGGAGGTTTTTTCAACCCGAGCAGACACGATCTTTGGCGCAACGTTTTGTGCGATTTCGCCCAACCATTCCATTTCTAGCGAATTATCTCCCAAAAACCCAGAATTAGCCGCCTTTATCGAGGACTGTAATCGTCTGGGCACTAGCGAAGCAGCGATAGAAACGGCTGAAAAAAGAGGAATAGATACTGGATTAAGGATCAAACATCCTTTTCTTCCAACCAAAACATTGCCTTTGTTTGTAGCGAATTTTGTCCTGATGGAATATGGCACAGGGGCCATCTTCGGTTGTCCTGCCCATGATCAGCGCGATTTGGATTTTGCCCGGAAATACAATCTCG
Source organism: uncultured Rhodospirillaceae bacterium (assembly GCA_964000975.1). GTDB lineage: Bacteria > Pseudomonadota > Alphaproteobacteria > Rhodospirillales > UBA2165 > TMED167. Next base: position 2,521 of record CAXFCV010000159.1, read on the forward strand.
ATGTAATACCGGTTGTTGCGCCGAAAGAAGCCGATCCAAATACATTTATTATCGGGGAGGTCGCATACCTGGAGGACGGTATCCATATCAATTCTGGCTTTCTAAATGGGCTTTCAATAGTCGATGCGAGAGCAATCGTGGCTACCCGATTGGAGGAAGCCGGCATCGGAACCCGTGAGGTCAATTATCGGCTTCGAGACTGGGGTGTATCCCGGCAGCGGTATTGGGGCTGCCCAATACCGGTTATAACCTGCGACGCATGTGGAATTGTGCCTGTTCCAGAGGAAAACTTGCCAGTTGAATTGCCCCAGGAAGTCTGTTTCGAGAAACCAGGCAACCCATTAGAACATCACCCGACCTGGAAAAAAGTGGATTGTCCGGCTTGCGGTGCTCCCGCCGAGCGGGAAACAGATACTTTTGATACATTTTTTGAATCGTCCTGGTATTTTGCCCGGTTTTGTTCCCCCAACTCGGAAAATGGAATCGATGCTGCGGCGATGGCCTATTGGATGCCGGTTGATCAATATATTGGCGGTATAGAACATGCGGTATTGCATCTGTTATATTCGCGCTTTTTCACTCGTGCTCTCCAAAAGTGCGGGTATCTGGATATGGCAGAGCCGTTTTCGGGATTAATGACCCAAGGCATGGTTTGCCATGAGACGTATCAGGACGAGAGTGGAGAATGGCTTTTTCCGGAGGAAGTTCATCAAAACGACGCAGGTGAAAATGTGACCGTGGAAAACGGATTACCTGTAACCATTGGCCGGTCGGTGAAAATGAGCAAGTCCCGTAAAAACGTTGTTGATCCGGAGGAAATAATATCCACGTACGGTGCGGATACGGCCCGTCTTTTTATGTTATCCGACAGCCCACCCGACCGTGACCTAGATTGGACAGAAGCTGGTATCGAAGGGGCCTGGCGTTATGTAAACCGTTTGTGGCGTATGGTGAGTGAACCCCACATCCCCCTAATCGAAGCCGGTTTACCAACTCCCACGGATATGGGGGAAAATGCAGCGGCCGCACATCGCGCAATACATAAGACAATCGCTGCCGTCAGTGATGATTTAGATCGGTTCCATTTCAATAAAGTAGTTGCCCGCATTCGAGAACTTACCAACATGCTGGAGGGCCTTTTACCAGAGGAAGCGGGTGCCGGATGGGTATACCGGGATGGTCTTGAGGTCGTGATCCGGCTTATTGCGCCTATGATGCCTCATTTGGCAGAAGAGATGTGGCAAGCTCTGGGTCAGGAGGTTTTAGTGGCTAACACCACCTGGCCCGTGTTTGAGCCGGATCTCCTCGAAGAAGAAATGGTAACCTTAGCCGTTCAGGTTAACGGAAAATTGCGCGGAACACTGGAAGTAGCGAAAGACTTGGATCAGAATAATGTCGAATTAGCCGCTCTAAACATTGACGCTGTTGTCAAGTTGCTCGATGGGAGAGATCCTCGTAAGATCATTTATGTACCCAACAAGATTGTGAACATAGTTGTTTAATTTAATCTACAGTCTGGCAGCGCTTGTGGTTCTAACAGGATGCGGGTTTGAACCAATTTATGGTAGTGCTGGATCATCTAATATCAGCGCCGAATTGTCCACCATACGAGTGGCACCGATCAAGGATCGTATTGGACAACAATTGCGCAACTTGCTCTTGGACCGGATCAATCCGACAGGATCGCCCAGAAACCCCAACTACAAATTAATAGTTCAAATTTCAGAGTCGAAACAAGAGTTAGCCATAAAAAAAACGGACGTTTCTACTCGGGCTAATCTGAAGTTCACAGCCAAGTTTCAACTGCAGGGGCTTCAGAAATTTGCGGCGCGCGCGCTTACAGGTGAGGCTAAAATAGTCACAAGCTACAATATCCTAAGTTCGGATTTTGGTACACTCGCGACAGAGCGAAATGCCCGCCGGCGGGCCGTGCGAGAGTTGAGCGACGATATAACCAACCGCATCGTCTCATATTTGCAAACACCGAATTAACCAAAATTGAGACAATGAAAATTACCGCGCGCAACGCTGACGCGTTCTCAAAAAGTCCGACAGCTGGCATTCGTGTCGTGTTGGTGCACGGCAGAGACTCGGGCTTGATACGTGAGAGGGCCAGGAACCTTGCGCTGAGCATCGTGCCGGACCTAAAGGACCCGTTTCAGATCTCAGAATTAACGGGAACCGCCATCAAAAATGACCCGGCCTGTCTTGCAGACGAAGCAGCCGCGCAATCCTTTTTGGGTGGGCGGCGGGTGGTGCTGGTGCGTCTCGGCGCTGAAGACATTTCATCCGCTTTGAAGCACGTGCTCGAGATGGCAAATATAGATGCTCTGGTAGTTTTAGAAGCCGCCGATCTGGCCGCCACCTCACCGGTTCGGAAACTGGTAGAAAAACACGAGAACGGCGCTTCCTTGGCCTGTTATGAAGATGGCAGAGTAACCCTCGGATCTATCGTTTCAGAAATGAGCCGGGCAGCGGGAGTCACATTTAGTCGGGATGCGTCGGATTACATAATTGAACATTTAGGATCCGATCGGCTGGTATCCCGTCGCGAAATTGAGAAATTAATTATCTATGCCGGCGCTAAACCTGAAGTCTCTCTCGAGGATGCAATGGCAGTAATCGGCGACAATGGAGCTATCTCTATTGAGGAAATCATCTATGCCGTCGGCGGTGGAGACCGACAGGCTCTGGAAACCGGATTCCACCGAGCGACTGCTGAGGGTATATCACCCGTCGCGTTGGTACGCGCTGCCCAAAGACATTTTCAGCGACTACATGTTGCTGTCGCCGCCTGCAGTAAGGGCAAGACCCCAGACGAGGCCATCAAAAGCTTGAGACCGCCCGTGCTCTTCATGTTTGAAGAACGATTTCAGCGCCAGCTGAGTATTTGGACAGAACCCAAATTAGCAACCGCCTTACGGCTTTTGACTGAGGCGGAAGGTGAGTGTAAATCAACAGGCGCCCCCAATCAGGCCATTGGAGAGAGGGCGCTAATGCGCCTGGCACAGGTGGCGCGAGCGCAATAGCGAACTGCCTTGACCGTCAAGTGATCAGATCAGAGTTGCATCAACTGAAGCAGCGGTGGGCTCAATGGGAAAAATTTTTACTCGCTACCATCGTATATTTTCACAATCCGGGCGGTAGCGATTTCTATATATCAAATAATATTATCAACGGGCCCAAAATCAACTGCTACGCGGGACAAACTATCTGGAAACACAGCTGCGCCAGACAGTGTTTAAGAATTGGAGATACTCTCTAGTTGGTATGGGGGACCCCATGACCTTTTAGGCGTTTTAAAATTTCATCTAATTGCTCGAGGCTGTCATAAGCAATTACTAACTTTCCGCCTGGATCCTTGAAATCGATCGTAACCTGAAGACCAAGCAACGCGGCAAGATCGTGTTCGAGAGCAACCGTATTACTGTCCCTTATCCGCTTCCCAGTTCCTGGTTTGGTCGCAATACTTCCCCTTTTTACCAGCTTTTCAGTTTGCCGAACATTCAGGCCTCTCTGAACCACATCGCGAGCGAGCACAACAGGATCGTCAGCGCCCAGCAAGGCTCTCCCATGCCCCGCGCTAAGCTTACCTGTCTCTAACAATGTCTTGATCTCATTTGGCAGGCTCAAAAGACGCATCATGTTCGCCACGTGACTCCGGCTCTTTCCCAGCAGTTCGCCGAGTGCCTCTTGAGTATGTGAGAACTCATCCATTAGGCGCCTATAACCGTCCGCCTCGTCCAGAGGGGAGAGGTTTTCCCGCTGTAAATTTTCTACTAAGGCAATTTCGAGGGCCTCGGAGTCCGTAAGCTCATGCACCAAAATAGGCACGCTATGAAGCTGAGCCAGTTGAGCGGCCCGCCATCTCCTTTCACCGGCGATAATTTCGTAGTTAGCATCACCATCCACTACCCGACGAACAAGTATAGGTTGTATAACGCCATGATTTTTTAGGGACTCTGCCAACTCATCTAACTCACCAGCATCAAAGTACCGGCGTGGTTGGTACCGTCCCGGCTGGAGACTCTCGATGGCAGCAGATTGGATCGCCACACCGCTCGGTAAATGGGGTTTTGAGACCGAAGTAGCTAAAGTGCTATCCAATGTGTCATGCGAACTCTCGCTAAAAAGCGCATCAAGGCCACGTCCTAGGCGCTTGCGTTTTACATCCTCTGCCATCAGGCCGCCAGGGTCTGTTCACGCCGGAGCACTTCACTGGCCAGATGAATGTAAGCCTGAGACCCTGCGCAGGCCGTATCATACAGAAGAACCGGCTTACCGAAAGAAGGCGCCTCCGAGACGCGCACATTCCGGGGTATAACCGTATCATAAACTATTTCACCGAAATGGTCTCTCACTTCAGACTCCACGGAATCTGACAAATTGTTGCGTTTATCAAACATTGTCAGAACGATACCCTGAATATTGAGCGTCGGATTATAGGCGTTTCGCACCCGGTTGATAGTCCGCACCAGCTGGCTGATGCCTTCAAGGGCAAAAAACTCGCATTGCAGCGGGACCAGCACGGAATCGGCCGCGATCAAAGCATTGACCGTCAGGAGACCCAGGGCTGGCGGGCAATCGATTAGCACATAATCATAATGCGCCACCTGGCCTGCCATCGCGGCCTTCAGCCGGTAAAGTCTATCCTCTACATCTACCAATTCAATTTCCGCACCCGCCAAATCGGTACCGGACGGCATGGCGGTCAACCCGGGGATGTCTGTGTCCAGGCAGGTGTTCGCAACATCTGCCTCTCCGATTAACACGTGATAACTGTTTACCTGACGATCAGCTTTATGCAGGCCAAGTCCTGTGCTCGCGTTGCCCTGGGGGTCTAAATCAATCACCAAAACACGCTTTCGGACAGCAGCCAGGGCTGTCGCCAAATTAATCGTCGTCGTTGTTTTGCCGACCCCGCCCTTCTGATTGGCAATGGCCAAAATGCGAGGTAAAGATTGGAACTTATTGTGTTTCAAGTCCTTCATATCGCGGCGTCAGGCCTCCTATGGTAAGGATAACCCCCTGTGGATCGGTTTCCGAGGGGTAAGAATTAGACTGCATAGTCCAATTTTTTTTGACTGACGTCAATTCCGTTTCGACGGAACGGCCCTTAAAAAATAGACATGTGCCGTCATCAGCAAGCAGGGGGTGGGCGTAAAACAGCAACATTTCCAAAGGGGCCAAAGCTCGGGACACGACATATTGCGCCCTTGGGAGGGAGCGACAGGTCTCAATGCGCGACTGACAGATCGTCACATCGAGAGACAGTTGGCGGTTTACGTTGCGAAGGAATGAGCATTTTTTGCCATTTGACTCAATGAGTGTCACGTTTCGCCGCCCCATCGCCGCCAGGACAAGACCGGGAAATCCAGCGCCGCTCCCCATATCAATCACGGGACCATCAGATACCAAGTAAGGGAAAAGCTGTGCTGAGTCATAAAAATGGCGATGCCATATTTCTGGCACCGTGCCAGGGCCAACCAGGTTAATGGATGCCTGCCATTTGAGGAGCAAGTCCGCGTAAACCTGCAGTTTTTCCAATGTTTCACGTGAAACATCGGCTCTAGATTGAAAGTCGTCAGAAGTGAAGTGGGACTGGATCATGTTTCACGTGAAACAGTCGAACCTTACCTAGGCCGCCCGTTCACCCGAGCGTTTGACATAAGCCAGCAGAGACGTCAGCGCCACCGGCGTGACTCCGGAAATCCGCGCCGCCGCGCCGAGGGTCGATGGTTTAGCCGTTTGCAGCTTCTGAACGATCTCGGCAGAGAGGCCGCCAATTGCGCCATAGTTAAGATCCACCGGCAATTTTAACGCCTCATCCCTCCGGAATGACCGCATGTCAACTTCTTGCCGTTTCATGTAGCCAGCATAGAGGCCCTTGATCTCAAGCTGCTCTGCAACGTCATCTTCCAGCGCTGCAAGCTCTGGCCATACCCCGGCCAACCTGGCAAGGGTCACATCCGGATATGCAAGCAAATCAAGCACGGACCGCCGGACACCGTCCTGGTTAATCCGAAAACCGCCGCGTGCCAGCGCCGCCGGGGTGGCGGAGAGAGACGTAGCCAACTCAACCGCCGCGTCCAAGGCCCGCTGTTTGGTTCGAAAACCCATTCGGCGTTTTGACGAAATTAGCCCGTACCGCTCGCCCAAAGGGGTCAGGCGTTGATCCGCGTTGTCCGCTCTCAAATGCAAACGGTACTCCGCCCGAGAGGTAAACATCCGATACGGCTCGCGCGTGCCCAAGGTGACCAGATCATCGATCAGCACCCCAATATACGCATCGGCCCGATCAAGCACGAGCGCGTTGTTTCCCGCGCTAGAAAGGGCAGCATTGGCACCCGCCACAAGACCCTGCGCCCCGGCTTCTTCATACCCGGTGGTGCCATTGATCTGGCCAGCGAGAAAAAGACCTGGGACCCGTTTCGTCTCCAATGTGGGATGCAGTTCTCTCGGATCGACAAAATCATATTCGATGGCGTAACCGGGCCTGACCATTACGGCCTCATCTAACCCAGGAATGGTTTTGAGCAATGCTAACTGAACATCTTCAGGCAGTGATGTTGAAATACCATTGGGATAGACCGTGGTATCTTCGAGGCCTTCCGGCTCCAAAAAAATTTGATGGCTGTCCCGATCAGCAAAACGCACCACTTTGTCCTCAATAGACGGGCAGTACCGGGGCCCGGTGCTATCGATCTGGCCAGAATACATGGGCGCACGATGGAGGTTGGCCTTGATGATATCGTGGGTAGCAGTTTTGGTATGAGTGATGTGGCAATCAATTTGCGGCGTCCGGATTTGATCAGTCATAAACGAAAAGGGTCGGGGTGGGACGTCGCCTGGCTGGCGGTCCAGTCCGTCCCATTTGATCGTTGCCCCATTGAGACGAGGCGGAGTGCCCGTCTTTAACCGATCGAGGGCAAAGCCCAAACGCTTAAAAGTATAGGACAAACCTACGGCCGGCGCCTCCTGTACCCGTCCAGCCGGGATTTGGGTCTCTCCGATGTGGATGAGACCACGCAAAAACGTACCCGTGGTCACCACCACCTTTGGGGCCAGGAGTTTGTCTCCGGTCCCCAAAATAATGCCCCTCAGCTGACCTTCTGGCGAGAAATGGAGATCTTCGACCGATCCTTCAACAATAGTAAGATTGTCTTCTTCCCCCAAAAGGTTTTGCATGGCCCCCCGGTACAAGGCCCGATCTGCTTGTGCCCGTGG
>CAXFCV010000160.1:0-8450 GCA_964000975.1 uncultured Rhodospirillaceae bacterium
AGAGCTGATTCCGGATTGGGCCATGCGGAATGGGACGCTTCAAGCCGCGTACTTCATTTTGGCCGTTCGCGCTGTTGGTCTCGATGCAGGACCAATGCAGGGGCTCAATAAAAAAGCCGCCGATGAGGTCTACTGGGCGGGTACACGTGTTAAAACGAACTTCATATGTAGCGTTGGTCACGGTGATGAGACCACCGTGTTCAAGAAACTGCCCCGATTTGACTTCAAAGAGGTGTGCGAAATTCTGTAGGGCCGTCCTTAGCCCTTGAATTCGGCCAAATTTCCCTGTAATCCCGCCCCCACTTAATGTGTGGCATGGAGATCTTGCCACGCCAGTATTTTCTTTGGCGAGAATGAGTTTGTTATGACCGGCGAGACCGACCTCCATCCCTACCGATCTCACACTTGTGGGGAACTTCGCATGGACAATGCCGGCATCGCAGCTCGCCTATCCGGCTGGGTTCATCGTAAACGGGATCACGGGAATTTATTGTTCATTGATCTTAGGGATCATTACGGCCTGACGCAGTGCGTGATTGAGATCGACGCAGACAATTTTGAGACGGCTGAGGCTGTTCGGCCCGAGAGCGTTCTAACCGTCACTGGAAAGATTGAACCGCGCAGCGATGACACCATAAATCGCGAACTACCGACCGGAGAAATTGAGCTGCGCATAGCCGATATCCAGGTCGAGTCGGCGGCTGAAAAATTGCCCTTACAAGTGGCCGGAGATGCCGACTTCCCGGAAGATCTGAGACTACGTTACCGGTTTTTGGACCTTCGCAGAGAGCAGGTTCACGCCAATATTATCTTGAGAAACAGTGTCATTTCCTCCATCCGACGCCGTATGACAGACGCCGGGTTCTTGGAATTTCAAACCCCTATTCTAACAGCCTCATCACCGGAGGGTGCGCGGGATTACTTGGTACCTAGCCGCATTCATCCGGGTAAATTTTACGCCCTGCCTCAGGCTCCACAGATTTTCAAACAGCTTATCATGGTGTCAGGCTTTGATAAGTATTTCCAAATCGCCCCATGCTTTCGAGACGAGGATGCACGCGCTGACCGGTCGCCCGGTGAGTTTTACCAACTCGACGTTGAGATGTCTTTTTGCACCCAAGACGATGTTTTTAACGAGTTGGAACCGGTCCTAGGCGGTGTGTTTACAGAATTCAGTCGGGGACGAGAAGTAACTCGCCCGCCATTCCCCCGAATTGCTTACAAAGATTCTATACAGTGGTATGGTAATGACAAACCGGATTTGCGTAATCCGATTAAGATGAGCGATGTGACGGAGACATTTAGAGGATCCGGGTTCGAAATATTTGCAGGGATGATAGACAAAGACCCTGCCGTCCAGGTTTGGGCTATTCCGGCGCCCACTGGCGGCAGCCGGGCGTTCTGTGACCGTATGAACAGCTGGGCGCAGAGTGAGGGTCAGCCGGGGCTTGGATATATTTTCTTTCGGGATGGCGAGGGTGCCGGCCCGCTCGCCAAGAATATTGGGCCCGATCGCACCAAACAATTAAAGAGCAATCTCGGGCTTACGGATGGTGATGCGGTTTTTTTTGTGGCAGGCGTTCCAAAGATTTTCGCGGCTTTTGCAGGTGGCGCGCGGGATAAAATTGGAGAGGCACTGGACCTGTGTGAGAGAGATGTCTTTCGGTTCTGCTGGATTGTCGATTACCCGATGTTTGAGAGGGATGGCGACACGGGCAAAATCGAATTCAGTCATAATCCATTCTCTATGCCGCAAGGCGGCATCAAAGCCCTCGAAACTCAAGATCCCCTCGATATACTAGCCTACCAATATGACATCGTATGCAATGGGGTAGAGCTATCTAGTGGGGCAATAAGAAACCATCGGCCGGACATCATGTACAAAGCGTTTGCAATCGCTGGCTACGCCCAGGATGTTGTGGAGCAAGAATTTAGCGGTCTACTCAATGCGTTTAAATATGGGGCGCCGCCTCACGGCGGGTCAGCTCCCGGCATTGACCGAATCGTGATGCTGCTAGCAGATGAACCAAACATCCGTGAGGTCATTTTGTTCCCAATGAATCAGCAGGCGGAGGATTTGCTTATGAATGCGCCGGCGGGCATTGATGCCGGAAGATATAAGGAATTGCATATCAAGCCAGACCTGCCGAGGATCAACAAATAATAAGGTCCATCGGAGTTCGTTTCCCCAGCAGACAGTCAATTGCCCACCCAAAAGACCTCTAGCTCCTGCCTTCCGCATCTGGAAGGCGTTACTTGTTACAGGGATGGGGATAATCTGAGTATACAAAATGACTTCTGAAAAGGTAGGCCCGATTTCAAATATAGCCGGAGCGAGAGGAAACTCTCGGCGGGGACTTCTTTGGGGAAACCTTGGTATTTTTTATGCTATTATTGTACTCGGCACCCGTGCAATTCATGCTATTATGCAGTCTTCGTCCTGGGCAATCGATGGGTTGTCTTATTTGGCAATTAAAAAGTGTCACTAAGTCATCACGGCATCTCGATGGCCTTGGGGTAGGATTGTGCCCTAAAATCTCATCAATTTCCCCACACTGAGTAATTCAGACTGGTTTTTGGCGAGGCGCTGGCTAAAGTGGGTGCGATCTCTAAGGGATGACCATGCGAATATCTCCTATTCTCGCTGCCTTCTCAGCCGCTGTTGCCCTGGGTGGCGATGCATCCTCTACTCCGACGGTGGACCTGGTACCTCACCGAGCCATTTACAGCATGACGCTGGGAAGTACTGCAAGAAGTAGCGGGGGACCGGCCAGCATCCGCGGCGTGATGTCCTATGAATTCCAGAACCGCTGCGACTCCTGGACGGTCGACTCGACAGTTTTACTCAAAATGAAATTTGGCGGGCCGAGAGAAATCGAGAGCGTACGCAAGATCATTACCTGGGAGGGAAAAAACGGTTTAGGATTTCGATTCCGCTCGATCGAGACCCACGGCGGTGAGAATGTGGAGGAGCTCAAAGGCGTCGCCACGCTTGATGGTATAGGCCAGGCCGGTATTGTCGAATATGTGAAGCCCAGAAGGTTTAAAGCCAATTTGCCAAAAGGAACGCTGTTTCCTACCAGTCATATCAAGACCGTGATATCGACATCCGTATTAGGTGGAAATTTTGTCGGTAGGCATTTGTTCGATGGTGCATCGCTCGACGGGCCTTACATGGTGAGTGCTTTCATCGCGAAGAAGGCAAAGCAAAAGTCTCCGGCACACCCGACTAAAGGGGAGTTGCAGGATTTAGCTACTTGGGATGCCAGACTGGCTTATTTTCGAGCTAATTTGCCCGATCAAACTCCTGAATTTGAGATGGGTGTGCGATACCGGGAGAATGGAATTGTCGAAGAGCTTATCCAGGATTATGGGGCCTACACAATCATTGCCCGGCTGGGCCAACTGGAATTAATACCTTCCGAGAAGTGTTAAGTCTTATCTGCTGACCTGCTCAGCAACGCCCGCCCTCTGTTGATTGCAGGTGTACCAAACCTAGCTCGGACATCGGCCATTGCCCCCTCAATTTTTGCTAATTTTTCCGGTTTTTTATCAAGCAGATTGTTTTGATCTGCGTCATCGGGTGCAGCGAAGCCGGCGACACCGATGCCAATAAGCCTGTAGCGCGTTCCCCTCGCTTCCCTCTCCAAAAGTGGTAAAGCAGATTTGTACAAAATTTCTGCGAGTTGGGTTGGCGCGGTAAGTTTTTTTGATCGGGTGATAATTTGAAAGCCCGACGTTTTAAGTTTGAGTGTTATGCCTAATGCGGCTAGTTCTTTTTCAACCAGCCTGCGGGCAACGGTCTCGCAAAGTGGCCACAAGTTGTAGCTCAGTTGATCAAAGTTTTCAGTGTCTTCACTCAACGTTGTTTCAGAAGAGATACTCTTGGCTTTGCCTCCTGGATTTACCCGCCTGCTATCCTCCCCGCGGGAGAGTTTTGAGAGGCGGCACCCGATGGCGCCATATCGCGCGGTCAGGACCAGCGGGTCTATGTCCCTCAGTTGACCAATAGTGATTATACCATCGCGGGCCAGGCGCGCCCGAAGGGATTTGCCTACCCCCCATATAGTCTCGACTGATCGGGGGCTTAAAAAATCAACCGCGTCTGTCTGCCCAATGATGGCAAATCCCCGCGGTTTATCCAGCTCAGAGGCGGTTTTGGCGAGGAATTTGTTGTAACTTAAACCAATAGATGCAGTTATGCCGATCTCGGCCTCAATGTTGTTAACCAGCCTTACAAGTGTTTCCGCTGGTACTGCCCCATGCAGCAGCCTGGTTCCGCTGAGATCCAGAAACGCCTCATCAATTGACAGGGGTTCCACCAACGGGGTTTTTTCTAGCATCATCTCTTGGATTGTTCGCCCGATGCGACGATATTTTTCCATTCTAGGTCGAATGATGGTCGCATCAGGGCATAGTTTGTTGGCCTGAAACATGGGCATCGCCGAATGGACTCCTTTTAAACGCGCGATATAGCAGCACGCGCTGACCACGCCCCGTTTGCCGCCACCGACAATTACCGGCCTGTCCTTTAGTTCGGGGTTATCGCGTTTTTCTACGCTGGCGTAAAAGGCGTCGCAGTCAATATGAGCGATATTGAGGTTTCCTAGTTCGGCATGGCTTGTCAGTCTCGGAGAGCCGCAGGACGGACAGCGGTGCAGTCGCTTATCGCCTTCCTGGAAATGGCCACAGGTGCGGCAAACACTAGACATCGTTCCTACTTCCGCCCATCTGGTGACCAAAGCCAGGCGGCGCCCCGCACGCCGCTAGAGTCACCGTGCTTGTTATGGACAAGCCGTGTCCTCACATGGTCCGAAAAAATCCATTGGGCCCAAAGCTTTGGGACCTTGGTATACAACTGAGCAATGTTGGAAATCCCGCCGCCCAGCACAATGACGTCTGGATCAATTATGTTTATAACGCTAGCAAGCGCACGCGCAAGACGGCTGCTGTAGAGATTCAGGGAGGCGATTGCGACGGCATCACCTTTATCGGCATAGCTAGCGATTTCCTGCGCGCTGGGCAGATAAGGTATGTCCGCTTGAGCGCATTCTTGATAACTTCGCTGCAGGCCCTTGCCAGAGAGAAATGTCTCTGTGCATCCATTGAGCCCGCAATAACAAGTGGGACCGGGGGACTCAGACCGGCTAACGGCCTGATTGGCCCAGGGCAGGGGATTGTGACCCCACTCGCCGGCGATTGAGTTGGGTCCCTCAATAAGATTGCCTTTGACAACGAGCCCGCCTCCCACGCCCGTGCCCAGAATAACGCCAAATACGGTGGTGGCGGCCTTGGCGGATCCATCGTAGGCTTCGGAGAGAACGAAGCAATTTGCATCATTTGCGATCTTGACAGGTCGGTCTAATATTTCTGCGAGATCTCTGTCTAGGTGATGTCCGATCAGCCAGGTTGAATTTGCATTTTTGACCAGACCGGTTGCGGGGGAAATGGTGCCTGGAATGCCTACGCCGACCGGAATTTTTTCCGCCGCACCCGTCCTGTGTCCCGAGGCCTTGTCAGTCCTTTGCACGAGGTCTTTGATAGCCTGTAGGGTCGTTTTGTAATCATTTTGCGGGGCCTCGATACGGTGGCGGAAGACTTCTAATCCCTCATGATCAATCATGATGGCTTCAATTTTTGTACCGCCCAAGTCAACGCCCATCCGCATGGGTTTGTTCCTCTTGTGCTCGACCGCATTCTGTCCTGATTAAAAGGTCTGCGCAAGTGCAGTGGATTACGACTTACATGGAAGGCCCACAAACAGAGGGGATGCGTTTTCAGCCAGGCATGAGTCGAATCCCCGCTCCCCTCGTACCTTCCGGCTAGCCCACTTGATCTGATGGGTCTGCGATCTAGTCTACATTATTTCATCGCATTGCGGGATTGGTCGGAACTCACCGTTAATAAAGCGCGCACCGGGGAACTTTACTTCTTCCTCTGGCGGGGTAAGTTCCAAAACCTTATGAATTTTACTGTCAATGAACTGTAATTCCGCGACACGATGCGCAACCATCTCGCTGGGCGCTGAAACCATGCCAATCCTCGTCTCATGGGGCGAGTCGTGTTCAGAGTAGTACACCGTATACATAAGTTTCTCCTTTACTTAAACCCTTACGTTCCCCGGTGTCCATGAATGACTATTTAAACAGCCAACTAAGTACATGTTTCATTTATATTAGTTATCAATTATTTCGTTTAGGGCTCTTTACTAGCTACAAACTGTTGAGGGTGTCAATGGGTGAATTACATCATTTCGTATGGGATACTGTATATTGTTGCAAAAATGACTCATGTAAATCGGGTATTCTTGAAGAAAAATTATTTTGTCAGATTTACATAAAGTAATTAACAGAATCGAGAGAGTGTTCCTGGGATTTACTTGAGTATACAGATCTTTTTTCGAGTCTCTTTTTGTTTTTTGCTACTTGCATTCTGCCATTTCTAAAAATTTATGCTGATTAGTAAAAATTAGATCGCGTATTGGACGGCAATGTTCGGCCTCACCGATTAAAAGTAGATTGTTCAGTAAAAATGGGGTGGCATATTTTTGGCTGCAGGCCAGACAGTTACCTATTTGCCGCGTGGGTTTTGGGGCAAGCGAAACAATATCTGGAAATTTTTGCCCGGATTGTTCATCTATGTTGACTCGAATCAGCAAGTTATCGAGAGGCCAATATGTAGATGTTTCCGTATAAATCTTTTGGAAAGGAATTTTACGCGATATTGGCTAGAACAGAGCGGTGAGGTTAGTCAAAACCGCATGGGTGGTTAATGGTTGCGCAGATGTCCAATTAAGAAGGATGGAAACGCAAAGGTGAGGTCGAAACAAATGTCAAATTCTTTGGGGTTGAGCCAGCGTGGCCTGGAACTCGCACTTTCTCTCAGGCGCAGTTATGCGGATGGTGAGCCGCTATTCATTCCAGAAGAGCCGGATAAGATGCTAATGCCGGAACACCTACTTAACAATGACATAGATCTTGAGGGTTTTGAGGATCCGCTGCCTTTGGCAGTGGTCGCGACCCGCGACCCGGATTCTCCGATGTCGATCGCCGCTGCTGCCAGAATGAGTGGGCGGGCGGGAGATAGGCCCCTAGTCATGGAGGTGTTCAACATGTTGGGGGAAACCTCAAAACACCCCGTGGTAAAACAGTGTGTGGAATTAGTCACTGAAAGCGCTTTTGACCCCAGAGTTATCGGAAAGGTGCAGCGTAATGCTGAGAAATTTGTGGCTCTGAGCCGTCAACGGTACACAGCGGCCCTGAGGGATAATCTCAAGAACCTTCTGGATGGCCATCTAGAAGCGCGACTTTTTGTCACAGAATTCTTTCAACTGTCCGAAGCTGGTAATCTACGGGTCGATATTCGAAAAAGGCTGATTCTCGGTTTATTGACCTCTGATACTATTCGACCCTCCATCAAATTTCTGTTTCTGGAAAATTTGGAGCGCCTGCCGATAGGGGTGCGTCGGGAGATTATCTCAGAAACACTGAAGGCACCGGGTAAGCCGACACTTGAGGCCATAAAACAGGAGTTGGCCTGGCTCCGGCTTGAGTTGCCCCCAGAAAAGGTCCACTGAGACAACGGGTGAGGTGGGCGAGCAAAAATTGTGAAGCGAGGTGAGCCATGCGAACTTGTCAGCATTCAGGTGTAATGACTTCGTTCGAATCCGATTCAGGTGACTGATACCAGAGCAACTGGGTGCCACCCCCTGACAAGTTCGGACGCATGAGCATCCCCGTAGAATTTCTGCGTATGGATATCCCTGATGGTGGGTCGGTTCGTCAAATTGCTGAGGGTGTCCTGTGGGTGCGGATGCCTTTGCCGTTTCAGCTGAATCATATCAATTTGTGGCTATTGGAGGATGGCGATGGCTGGGCACTTGTCGACACGGGAATCAATACCCCGAAGACCAAGAGATTATGGCGCACCGTGTTGTCTGATTTGCCCCACAGGGGTCGCCTGACACGGCTTATTTGCACGCATGCGCACCCGGATCATATGGGGCTGGTCGGTTGGTTCGAGAGTGACTTTCAATTGGGTCTGACAACCACAGAAAACGAATGGCGCAATGGACATTTTTTCAGCTCGGGCTGGGAAGGCAAGAGAGCGGCATTTTCCAGCTATTTCAGAAAAGCTGGATGCACCGTCGGCCAGGTCAAACAAATCGCTGAACACGTCCTTGAATCTCATCACCTGTATTCGGGTATGCCCGCATCTTACAGCGTCATTGCTGACGGAGACCGGATTGAAATCGGCGGCCGGTACTGGCAGATAATGATTTCCTACGGGCATTCAAGCGAACATGCCTGTCTTTATTGCCGAGAGGAAGGAATTTTGATCGGAGGGGATCAGATCCTTCCTAAGATCACACCTACAATTGTTCTGCCGCCGGATGAGCCGAACGGAGATCCCTTGAGAGGGTTTTTGGAGAGCAATCAGCAGTTTCGGCC
>CAXFCV010000161.1:0-1983 GCA_964000975.1 uncultured Rhodospirillaceae bacterium
CCGCGCGATTGATAATATCCATATGCCCATTGGTCACTGGATCAAAAGTTCCGGGGTAAATACCCGTTCGATCGGACATGGTCCGGTTTCTCCTCGTCTAGAAAGAGCAACGCTTGTTTAGTCTTCGATCGTTGCGTCTTCGATAGCTTCTTCTAAGGTGACCTTTTCAGGGAATTCTGCCTGATCAGCGTCTACTGCCTCACTGTCCACGGCCTGACCCCCGCCGTCAACATCACGGATTCGGCTTATAGAGACCACTTTTTCATTACCTGAGACACGGAATAACGTGACACCTCTAGCTGTTCGACCCGTGAAGCTGATACCGTCGATCGGCAAGCGTATCAATTGTCCCCCGTCAGAGACCATAACAAGCTCATCGGTCGGCAGAACGGGAAGGGTCGCCACTACCTCTGTCAGGGTTCCCTCGCCACGCTTGAGATCGATGCTGTCGATGCCTTTCCCACCACGTTTTGAAATACGGTAGTCATATGCCGACGTCCGTTTACCCATGCCGTCCGCGGTCACAGTCAGGATAAATTCCTCTTCCAGCGCCATTTCAACAAATTCGGGATGCACCAGCGCGCCTGCGAGCTCTTCATCCCGCGCTTTATCATCGTCACGACCTGTGTAGTCCCCGCCGGCAAGACGCCGGCCGGCATTCACTGCCCTCAGATATTCATCCCTGACCGCGACTTCAGTCTCCACATGTTTCAACCCGGACATAGCGATCACCTCATCACCGTCCGCTAGATTGATGCCGCGGACCCCTTGGGATGTCCGGCCGCTGAAAACCCGAACATCGGTAACTGGGAAACGCACACACTTGCCCTGGCGGGTCGCGAGGAAGACATTGTCTGCTTCCTCGAAGACCCGGACGCGCACGAGATGGTCCCCATCCGACAACTTCATTGCGATCTTTCCGTTCGCCATAACATTGGTGAAATCACTCAGCCGGTTGCGCCGCACACCGCCGGAAGCCGTAGCAAACATTACAAAAAGGCTGGCCCAACTGTCTTCATCTTCCGGCAGCGCCATCACCGTGGTGATGTTTTCTCCGTCATCCAGGGGAAGGACATTAACCATGGCTTTTCCGCGCGCCTGAGGCGTGCCTTGAGGCAGTTTATAGACTTTCAGCTTATAGACCATGCCGCTTGTCGAGAAGATTAGTAACGGCTGATGGGTGTGGGCAACGAAGACATTTGATACAAAATCCTCGTCCCGCGTGCTCATGCCGGAGCGGCCCTTACCTCCCCGGTTTTGCGCCCGGTAGGCAGAGAGCGGCACCCGCTTGATGTAGCCCGAGTCAGATACGGTCACGACCATATCTTCCTGCTGAATCAGATCTTCGATGTCTTGCTCGAACTCGCTTTCCTCAATCGAGGTGCGGCGATCATTGGCAAACTGCTCACGCATCTCGAGCAATTCATCGCGCAAAATCGCAAAGAGCAGAGCCTTGTCAGCCAGGATGGCGAGATACTCGGTGATCTTGTCACACAATTCCTTGAGATCTGCAGCGATTTTCTCCCGCTCAAGCCCGGTAAGTCGCTGCAGACGAAGGTCAAGAATGGCTTTTGCCTGATCCTCGGAGAGCTGATACGAGCCGTCGACGACCCGATGAGCCGGATCGTCGATCAGCTCAATGAGCGGCGCGATATCTTTTGCGGGCCAAGCCTTGGCCATCAGTTTGATGCGGGCATCATCTCCGTCTTTCGCATTACGGATCAGTTCAATCACCGGGTCAATATTTTCCACGGCCACGGCGAGACCAGCCATGATATGCGCCCGCTGGCGGGACTTGCTCAGCTCGTGGGCCGTCCGGCGGGTAATAACCTCTTCGCGAAAATCAATGAAGGCGCGCAGGATTTGCTTGAGATTGAGCATCTCCGGACGACCACCATTTAGCGCCAGCATGTTTACACCGAAACTAGTTTGCAGGGGCGAGAATTTGTACAACTGGTTCAGGACCACATCGGCCATAGAATC
>CAXFCV010000162.1:0-3217 GCA_964000975.1 uncultured Rhodospirillaceae bacterium
CTCACGTGCCTGTCGGAGAAGAGGGCCGGGATCCGGACACAATTTTCATGGTTGAGGATGTCAAAGTGGAAGGTGGATATGTCATCCTACCCCCAGGGCAAGCACGCGGCGCAAATCTACGACTGGCGGGCGAGGATGTGAAAATCGGAGATACAGTGCTGCGTGCGGGAACCTCGCTCCGCCCACAGGATATAGGTATGGCAGCCTCAATTGGACGGTCGCATCTGACAGTTCATCAGAAATTACGCGTCGCCGTTTTTTCAACAGGTGATGAAATCAGAAACCCCGGTGATGAACTTGAGCCGGGAACAATCTATGACATCAATCGTTTTACGGTGCCGGCGATGCTGACCAATCTTGGCTGCAGAGTTACGGATCTTGGCATTTTTCCGGACAACCTGGAGTCTATTCAAGAAGGCCTAGCCGGTGCCTCGAAAAATCATGACCTTATTATTACCTCAGGCGGTGTGTCAAAAGGTGAAGAGGATCACGTTAGGACGGCGGTCGAAAAATTGGGTGCTCTTCATACTTGGAATCTGCTGATTAAGCCAGGCCGCCCCCTTGCTCTTGGGCATATAGACGCTGCTAGCCGTCAGGTGCCATTTATAGGTCTACCTGGAAATCCCGTTGCGGTGATGGTGACATTCCTTAAAGTGGCGCGGCCAATCGTCGGGCTCTTGTCCGGAGCTAGTGAGCTTGACCAGAATTTATACCAGATACCTGCCAGGTTTAACTTTATCAAAAAACCAGGCCGGCGAGAGTGGCTTAGGTGCCGCCTCGAAAAGGATGGAGATGGCCACCCGTGTGCCATAAAGTATCCCGATGACGGTTCAGGCATCTTAACGTCCATGGTAGCTTCCGATGGTTTGGTCGAGTTGGCTGAGGACTCGGCCGGTGTGACGCGAGGTCAATTGGTGGATTTCCTTCCGTTCAATGAGGTTATGTAATGAAACTATTTTACTTTGCGTGGGTCCGGGACAAGATGGGAAGGGATGGAGAACAAATCCAACTCCCCGATGGTATTCATACAGTTGGCGAGTTCATCGAGTGGTTCAAAAATCGGGGGACTGCCGAAGCGGAAGTTATTGGCGCGTCAGAGATGGTTAAAATGGCGGTGAATCAGGAGTATGCCGGTCCCAGCCATCCTATATCTGATGATGATGAAGTCGCACTTTTCCCACCCGTTACCGGAGGTTAATGAGTGATCCGGGTTCAACGAGAAGACTTTGATGTCGGCCAAGAGATAAATCGGTTTTCAAATGACAAACACGATATTGGAGCGGTCTGCACATTTTTAGGACTGGTCCGGGACTTGGCTGGTGACAGCATAAAAACCATGACGCTCGATTATTACCCCGGGATGACGGAAAAAGAACTTTCCAAGATCGAGGCAGAGGCGCGGACGCGATGGCCTCTCACCGACTGTGCGATCATACACCGTTATGGTACATTGGAGCCAGGAGATCGAATCGTAATGGTGGCGACTGCCTCTCCGCATCGGCAGGCTGCGTTCCAGTCATGCGAATTCCTCATGGATTATTTGAAAACACGGGCGCCGTTCTGGAAGAAAGAGGATACCGGCGATGGCGAAAAATGGGTTGAGGCGCGTGCCTCAGATGATGTCGCCGCTGACCGGTGGACGAAGAGCGTCGAATAGCCGGGCGTTAAGGGTGCTTGCCCAGAAAATCTGCACAAATTTTTGCAAATAGATCGGGCGTTTCGATCAACGCCACATGCCCCGAGCCTGCTAGAATTTTCAGCTCTGAGTTTTGAATGCCAGCCTGCAGCTCCTGAGCGCGGTGAACAGCAACGATGGCGTCTTTGTCCGAACAGGTAATAAGCGTCGGGACATCCAATTCCGCCAGGCGTGCGTGGGTATCGCCTCTGATGCAGGCTTCGAGTTGACCGATCCAACCCTCCATCGTAGCCATGCTGGCGATCATGGCGTCCCGTTTGGCGGCCATATCGTCCAGATGATAGTGGTAATACTGTGGCTCATACAACATCAGGAGACTGATGTCTGCGAGTTGTTCACGTAATCCTCCCTCAGCTAGGGTTTTCCGTAGGCTTTGGAATTTGTGTAGGCGGTTGCAGTTCCGGCTCCAGCTATGGTGGATGCCAAGCGATCGAACTAGACTGGGATGATTGAGAGCAACGCACTGGGCGATGTGACCTCCCATCGAGAACCCCATGACGTGCGCGTTTTTAATGCCCTCAGCTGCGAGGACCGCCGTGGCGTCTTCTGCCATGTCAGAGAGTGAATAGCCCGGTTCTGGTGTACTGCTTTGTCCGACGCCCCGATTGTCGAAGACAAAGCATTGGTAATGCTGGCTCAAAAGGGGTAACTGACCGGACCAAAAGGTATGATCATGGCCAGTGCCGCTGATTAGAAGCAGTGGATCACCCGACCCATGATATTCATAGTATATTTCGCAGTCTAAAGCTGTAGTAGCGATCGGCATAAATTTTGACCTCAATTTCCACTTATATCCCCGGCTCTATGACCGACTTCTCGAAATTTACAATAAATCCCATCGATCTTCGAAGCTTTGAGCCTCGGGCCTTAATTTTGGCACAAAAGGAATATTGAGGTTAAGCGTTATAGCTCGGTCACTAGAAACCAAATTTCGGTTTTCCCCGGCAAAAGAGATCGGTTTATCAGCACAGTGTTTGTGCCCAGATATTTGACTTTGTGTGACGAGGCGACAATTTCCGGAAACTTATCTGCGCCGGCAAAAGACATATGCATCGGCATGACCACGCGGGGACTGATTTGACCGATGATGTGCATGGCTTCCTCGTGACTGAGCGTCACGGTGCCATCGATGGGAACAAACAAAACATCTATTCTGCCCACCTGAGCGATTTGCTCTTGACTTAGAAAATGATGGAGGTGGCCAAGGTGCGCAAAACATAGGCCGACCGCCTCGAAGATAAAAATAGAATTGCTGTTAGTGGCCCCCTGGCCAAAGTCGAAAATATTTGTGGGGAGATTGTAAATTCGTAGATCCTTAACGCGGAGGTTGTGACGAGCAATCCCAGCTTCAGGGTGCCAACCCCGCAGAATATGTCTAACCGCGGGATCGACGAAGTCCGTGTGGTGACTTGAATGGGAGTTATTCATTGTCACAATCGTTGGCAACCGGCCAGGTATATGAAGTCCGGCATAGTCTGTCGCCACAGAGATACCCTGCGGTGTCTCGATTTGAAATGTTGA
>CAXFCV010000163.1:0-2288 GCA_964000975.1 uncultured Rhodospirillaceae bacterium
CCAAACGCCGCCCCAACGCTCACGCCGGCAATACCATGTTCCGTAATTGGCGTATCAATCACGCGTTTCGCGCCAAATTCTTCTAACAGGCCTTGAGATACCTTATAGGCACCCTGATATTCAGCAACCTCTTCCCCCATGAGGAAAAGTTTATCATCCCGTCGCATTTCCTCCGCCATCGCATCTCTCAAAGCCTCTCGCACCGTCAGGGTAACAGTAGGTCCTGTGATATCAGGCTCTCTCGGAGCCGGGGCACTCGCAGCCTCTGGGCGAGGGGGTTGCTCTGTATTGGTTTTTTGAGCCGTGACTGTTGCGGTTTCCAATATGGCCTCCGGCCTAGCTGGAGCTTCGGTCGCGGTAATCTCTGCGGTTGCGCCATCTTCGCCCTCCTCAAAAATGACTGCGATCGGCCGATTGACGGGAATGCCCTCTGATCCCTCCGGGCTAAGGATTTTGCCAAGAATGCCCTCTTCTACGGCTTCCAGTTCCATGGTAGCTTTGTCGGTTTCAATTTCGGCGAGCACATCTCCGCAGGAGACCGTGTCGCCCTCGGCTTTCAACCATTTCGCAATCGTGCCTTCTGTCATTGTAGGTGATAAAGCCGGCATAAGTATCTGTATAGACATGAAATTCTCTCTCCGATCAGGCGTCGACCAGAACGTCGGTATAGAGTTCGGTTAGGTCCGGCTCCGGACTTTGTTGCGCATATTCTGCTGCTTCTGCGACAATGGCTTTCACGTCAGCATCCATGCCTTTGAGGGTCTCTTCGCTGGCTTGGCCGTTATCTATTAGCATCTGGCGCACGCGATCAATTGGATCCTGTTCCGCGCGGACCTTGCTGACTTCCTCGCGTGTCCGATATTTTGCTGGATCTGACATAGAATGACCCCGGTACCGATAGGTTTGCATGCCCAGTATGTAAGGTCCTTTGCCGGAGCGGCAGTATTCTAATGCTTTTGCTCCTGCTTCCTTGACTGCCGTGACATCCATACCATCAACCCGATCCCCGGGGATGCCGAAGCCTTCACCTCGTGCAAAAAGTTCTTGGTTGGCAGAGGCCCGAGACACCGATGTTCCCATTCCATAACGATTGTTTTCGATTATGTAGAGAACGGGTAGTTTCCAGAGAGCTGCCATATTGAAGGATTCGTAAACTTGGCCCTGGTTTGCGGCGCCGTCGCCGTAATAGGTCATGCACACGCCCCGGTCTTCTTTGTATTTATGAGCAAAGCCGAGGCCTGTTCCAATGGGCACTTGGGCACCCACGATGCCGTGGCCGCCGAAAAAGTTCTTTTCGCGACTAAACATGTGCATCGAGCCTCCTTTGCCCTTAGAGTAGCCCCCCTTTCGACCAGTTAGCTCTGCCATCACACCCTTGGGATCCATGCCTGTGGCCAGCATATGGCCATGGTCTCGATAGCTCGTGATGATGGAGTCCTGGGATTGTGCTGCTGCTTGCATGCCGATCACAACGGCTTCCTGGCCGATGTAGAGATGGCAAAAACCCTGAATTAGTCCCATGCCATAGAGCTGCCCCGCCTTCTCTTCAAATCTGCGGATCAGAAGCATCTCCCGATACAAATCTTGCAATTCCGCGGGAGACACACTGAGTTCAGACGTCTCGGATTTTTGTTTGGACGTTGGTTTCGCCATAGCTTCCCTCTTTAGTGGTTTCTGTGACGCAATTCCAGTGAAGCTACTGCTCTCTGGAATACAGCAAAAGCGGCCATAAGACCAAAAATCTAACATCAAAGTGTGGCTTATCTGATTGTAATGCAATACCAAACTACAGATTAATTGAATTATGGTTTATTATGATTAGAGGGGCGATATTTAATTAACGTTACACCTGTTATTGCGCAACATTTATCCGAATTTGACTGCATTCTGTGGGTAACCACCAGCGCCTTTTGCGGCGTATTTAGCCGTTTTAATGTTGCGGATCATTAGCTAAAACATAAAGTTATAGAGATAACGGGGTTTTCGAATGTTCAAAGTCTATGGTCGTAATTCATCAATTAATGTTCAAAAGGCCGTCTGGGCCATGGGAGAAGCTGGCCTGGAATGGGAATGGCTGGACAAAGACGGTGTCTTTGGCAAAGTTAACGTGCCGGGTTATGATGCCATAAATCCGCAGGTGCGCATCCCAACGCTTGACGATGACGGTCTTCTCGTCCGCCAATCTAATGTGATCGTGCGGTATGTGGCGCGGAAATATGCGCCAGAGCTGCTTCTGCCCAAAGACGAGGAAACACATGTCGAGGCCGAACGTTGGATGGAGTGGCAGG
>CAXFCV010000164.1:0-3460 GCA_964000975.1 uncultured Rhodospirillaceae bacterium
CCAAATTGATCCCGGCGGCGTGACAGCTCAGAAATTTGTTTTGTTTCTTGGGAATTTAATTTTTTCATCTGACGCTCAAGAGCGAATATGTGTGTCTCCGTGTTTCGGATGGTTGTCGCAATGCGGACTTTTTCTTGCCGCAATCGTAGAAGTTCGGCCCTAAGATCTGACTCCGTCCGGTCGAGCACATGCTTTTTCTTCTGACCTTCCTCAATCGCATTTTCGACTCGCTTAATCTGGTCATTGAGTTGCAAAGCAGGGGATGATTGCGCAGCTCCGGGACTGGTTTCCAGAATAAAGCCGGCCTCAAGCGCCAGAAAGATCGTAAGCTGAAGTGCCAAATTCAGCCGGTTGATCCTAGTCATGAGGTAGGATTGTTTCCGGTTGATGAAGCAGAAGGGACCTGCCTGTCATTTCCGCCGGTTGGGAAAGGCCAAGTAGGGACAACAGTGTTGGAGCCACATCCGCCAAAATTCCGCCCTCCAGGCCGATGACGCCGGGCGGCGGATTAACCAGAATTGCTGGTACCGGCGAGAGGGTATGTGCGGTATGCGGCTGCCCCGTTTCATGGTCCGCCATTCGCTCCGCATTACCATGATCTGCAGTGATCAGCATGGTACCTCCCACCTTTAAGAGCGACACTTCCAGCCTCTGGAGGCAGGTGTCGATGGCCTCAGCCGCCTGCACCGCCGCTGACATTATACCCGTGTGACCGACCATATCTCCGTTAGCATAATTTGCGATAATCAGATCAAATTTCGTATTCTCGATGGAGTCCACAAGGGCGTCGGTAACCTCTTGCGCCGACATTTCGGGTTGAAGGTCGTAGGTCGCCACTTTAGGCGACGGGATTAGAATTCGTTCCTCACCGTCGAACACCCGCTCCTCGCCGCCGTTAAAGAAAAATGTGACGTGGGCGTATTTTTCTGTCTCCGCAATTCGAAGTTGCGTTAAGCCCTCGTCAGAGACAACTTCCCCCAGAATCCGTTCCAACTTCCTCTGAGGGAACAAGGCTGTGAGAAACTGATTTAAATGGGTTGAGTATTCGGTCAATCCAACGGCAGCTGAGAGGGATGGGGCCTGCCGGCTAAATTCATCAAATCCAGGGTCGACTATGGCTGCCAGGATTTCCCGAGCACGGTCGGCACGGAAGTTAAACATCAAAACGGCATCGCCCGTTCCCATGCCGTCATAGCCATCGATAACCGTTGGCAGGATAAATTCATCGGTGATGCCGTCAGCATAGCCCTGATCTATAGCGTCGAGCGCGGTGGTCGAGGTTTGACCGACGGCTTCAGCGAGCGCGCGGTAAGCGCGTTCGATCCTGTCCCAATTCTGATTCCGATCCATCGCGTAATAACGACCGCTCATGGTGGCTATGGCAAAATCATTTAAATCCAATGTTTGGTCGATGACGCGAGTAACATAGTCTCTTGCGCTTGCCGGTGGTGTATCCCGCCCGTCCAAAAAAGCGTGAAGGCGGGTTGGTATTCCAGCCGCGTCCAAAATCCCAGCCAAAGCGACCATATGATCCTGATGGGCGTGGACGCCGCCAGGTGATACTAGGCCAAGAAGGTGACAGGTGCCCTGTGTCGATGTCAGGGTTTGAATCAGAGTTTTGAGTTGGTTGTTCTTTGCGATGGAGCCATCAGCCATTGCCGCGTTGATTCGGGGTAGGTCCTGCATTACTACCCTGCCTGCGCCCAGATTCATGTGGCCGACCTCCGAATTTCCCATCTGGCCAGACGGCAGTCCAACATCGAGCGCAGAGGCCCGGAGCTGGGCCGACGGATAGGCTGATTTCATGCTGTCCCAGGTGGGTGTGTCGCCTTTTAGAATTGCATTATCGTTACCGTCATCCCGATCACCCCAACCGTCCAGGATACACAGGACAACGGGTTTGCAGGTAAGCTGATCGGATGAAGACTTTAATGTGTAAGGCATGTTTCGTTATTACTATGGTTCGCGGAAAGTTGGAAGGTAAACAACAGAATTTTGCAACCGGGGAGAGGTAGCTCCGTTACTTGTGATAGGGGTGGTTTCCAAGAATGCATTGAGCTCGGTAGATTTGCTCCAGTAGCATGCAGCGTGCCAGCAGGTGGGGCCAGGTTTGTTCACCCATGCTCAGTCTATGTTGGGCGCGGGCAAGAACGTCTGGAGATAAACCATCCGGACCACCCACGAGGAATGTGACATCTTTGACGCCGTCTGTCATCCACGCTTGAAAGTGTTCCGCGAAATGATTGCTGGAGAGTGACTTTCCCGATTTGTCCAAGGCAATGACCACAGCCCCAGATGGCACTTTTTCGAGCAATAACGTGCCTTCTTTCTCCCGCATTTGTCTCGGCGGTAGGAGATTCTTTTCTTCCACCTCTTTTAATTTAAAAGACCAAGTGAGCCTGCGGGCATAATCATCCCACAGATGTTTTTCCGGACCTGATTTCAGCCGCCCGACGGCAGCGATTATAATGTTCATGCCGACACCTGTTAGCCTGTAATCTAAGCGAGTGGGCAGGTTAGGCAACTTGGCCGGGGCGGGGCATCGGATCACCCCAGAGTTTTTCTAGGTCGTAAATTTCCCGAATCTCAGGACGGAAGAGGTGAACAATGACATCCCCACCGTCGATTAACACCCAATCTCCCTGGCTCATGCCCTCAACAGCGACGCTTTTGATGCCAAGTGATTTGAGCTTTCTGCGAAGATGTTCTGCCATGGTCGAGACCTGGCGCTGAGAAGTACCTGAAGCGACGACCATGTAATCGGCGATGGCGGTTTTGCCTTTCAGATCGATGACGACGACTTTTTGGGCCTTGTCGTCATCGAGAGACACCGTGACTGTTTCCTTGAGGGACTCGGAACTGGGCGGTGCCGAGATGTCTTGAACGATAGCTAATATCTCCTTTGTTTGGTGAACCGCTATGGATATAGCACGGTTTCCTTAATCGTGTGGATTTTTCATCGAGGCTGTTCCCGTTCTAGCCGGGCGCGAATGCGCGTGGCCGATGTTGTGTTCGGTTGTGTCCGTAGAAAGACCCAGGCCGGTGCCCGCATGGTGGCTAGGCGCGGCGCCCTTGCTGTTTTAATCTGGGAGCGTTTAAAGCGGCGCGAAGCCTTCCCTGCCAGCGCCCGTCTGGAATAGGATGGACGGGGGAAAATAGCAATGGGCACCATTCGGAAAATACGTTGCCAGCCCCGCCATTTGGGAATTTGTCGCAAATTATCTGCGCCCATAAGCCATACAAATCGATGCTCAGGAAATTTCTTTTTTAATGCCTCGAGGGTATCCACCGTAAAGACAGTGCCCATCTCTCTCTCTATATCCGACACGATCATTCGGTGGTCATCCGCGATGTCTTCGGCTGCTTTGATCCGAGAATCGAAATCAACCATGCCCTGAACCTTTTTCAAGGGGTTTTGGGGGGAGACCATCCACCATACTTCGTCGAGTTTGAGGCGGTC
>CAXFCV010000165.1:0-1951 GCA_964000975.1 uncultured Rhodospirillaceae bacterium
CAACTCGTGGCGAGCTGCGATCTCGCAATAGCCGCCGAAACGGCGATGTTCGCAACGCCGGGCGTGAATATCGGGCTTTTTTGCTCGACCCCGGCGGTCGCCATCAGCCGCGTCATCGGTCGAAAGCATGCAATGGAAATGCTATTGTCCGGAGATATGTTTTCAGTCGAAGACGCCTACCGTTTTGGCTTAGTTAACAAAATCGTCCCGGGTGATGACCTGGATGTATCGGTATGGGAGACCGCCAAAAATATCGCCAGCCGGTCCTCTTTGACGATCTCTATGGGCAAGGAGGGGTTTTACCGGCAGTTGGACATGGACCTAGAGGATGCCTACCGCTACACGAGTGACGTCATGGCGCGCAACATGAAGGCCCCTGACGCCAAGGAGGGGGTGGATGCATTCCTGGAAAAACGCGAACCGGAATGGAGGGTCCTATAGGATCGGTATGCAGAAACTGTATTACAGCGATGACCACATAACGAATATACTTGATGAGGCCAAGACCATCGCCATGGTCGGCGCGAGCACCAATTTGGCGCGTCCCAGCTACCTCGTTATGAAGTACCTGCAGGGCAAATCCTATCGGGTTATACCGGTCAACCCGGCTGCCGCCGGTACTATCCTTTTGACCGAGACCGTCTATGCCAGACTCTCGGAAATACCCGAAAAAATCGACATGGTGGACATCTTTCGGAATTCAGATGCTGCGGGTGTTATTACCGACGAGGCAATCTCGATTGCCAAAGAAAAAAGCATCCAGACCATCTGGATGCAGTTGGGCATCCGCAACGATGCGGCCGCCCGCCGCGCCGAAACCGCGGGGCTCCGAGTAGTGATGGACCGTTGCCCCAAAATTGAAATTGACCGACTTTACGGGCGGTTTGTCTAAAATGCCTTGAACGCCCGCATCATTTGCGCCAATCGGCCCCGCCTACCGGAAACATTATAAACTAGCCTCCTCCTCCTGAAACCTCGCATGCCATTCGGCGAAGTCCGCGACAACACCATCAAACACCGCGCGCCAATCACCGGGCGATGGCTGGCGGTAAGCCCGAATAGACGGATGCCAATCATGTCCTGCACCCGACATGCCGAACCGCCATTCCGGCACATAACTCAAGAGAGTCCAGGTTGGCACCCCCTGGGAGCCGGATACCTGAATCGTGGAATTGTCAACAGAAATGACCATGTCCATGACACCAATCTGAGCAAACCAATCCTCGGCACTTTCCAGGGGGTTCACGTCACCATCCACATGGACCTCAACCCCGAGTCGTTCTTTAACGTCCGAAATATCCTCCGCTACCTCACCGTATTGGAGCGAGATAAAGCGACACGGTGCTTGGGTAAGAATTCCCCCCCACAAATTAAGCGGCGCGCTTCGCTCACCACCGGCAATGGGGTTTCCAGAGCGCCAGCAGATGCCAACGAGCGGCCCTGGGCCAAGCTCTCGGTAACGATGTGCCAGGTCCGACTGTCGGGCCGGGTCGGCTCGCAAGTATCGTCCTTCCGATGCCTCAAAAGCTGTTTTAGTCGTTCGATAGCGGACACATAGTGATCCCATTGGCGTCTGATAATCGATCCCTGCCTGTGCAATCAAAGGGTTTGGTGGATCCTTTCTCGCCACCACGGTTGCCCTTGGAAATGACCGCCCGAAGACATCCACTAATCGCTCGCCACACTCGATGATGACAGATGCGCCTTCGGCAATTAAATCGGGAATCGGATTAGCAAACATGATCTCGTCACCAATTCCCTGTTCACTCCAGACTAGAACGGTCTTACCCGCTGCTCTCTCTGTCCCTAATATTGGATAGGGAAACTCCCGCCGGGTTGATGGAAACGAGCGGCACTTCCAGCGCCATTCATTCTCCTGCCAGCCCTCAAGGTATTTTCCCCGCATGAGAAGTACGCGGCTTAAATTAAAATGTGCTTCTGCAAAATCAGG
>CAXFCV010000166.1:0-1905 GCA_964000975.1 uncultured Rhodospirillaceae bacterium
CCCATGTCTTGCGTCTTTTTAAGAGGGTTTTGGGGGGAGACGACCCACCAAACCTCATCGATTTTGAGGCGGTCGAGAGCTGCGCGGCTGATGTGCAGATGGCCCTGGTGAGCTGGGTTGAAGGAGCCGCCTAAAAGGCCGATGCGTTTTCCGTCTGACATAATTTTGTTGTTTGATAATGAGCCTTGCTATGGCCGGATTTGGCCAGACCCACGGACGATATATTTAAACGTGGTTAATTGTTCCACGCCCACAGGTCCCCGGGCGTGTAGTTTTCCTGTCGCGATGCCGATCTCCGCGCCCATGCCGAATTCTCCTCCATCCGCAAACTGGGTCGACGCATTGTGCAACGCGATGGAACTGTTGACGCCGTCTAGGAAGGTAGTGGCGGCGTCTACATTATCTGTGACGATGGCATCCGTATGTTCGGTGCCATGCGCATTAACATGATCAATGGCCTCTTTTAGTCCCGAGACTTGTTTCACGGAGATGATTTTATCGAGATACTCTGTGTCCCAGTCTGCGTCAGTTGCTGGGACTACCCGGGCATCGAGCGACTGAGTTGCAGCATCGCCTCTGATTTCGCATCCAGCTTGGGCAAGTGCATGCAAGATGATGGGAAGGTGGGTGCCGGCAGCGGTTTGGTCGATCAACAAGGTCTCCGTGGCACCACAAATACCGGTCCGTCGCATTTTCGCATTCAACACAATATCCCGCGCCATTTCCGGGTCCGATTGATGCGTCACATAGGTATGACAAATTCCCTCGAGATGAGCGAACACGGGGACAGAAGCCTCAGTCTGCACTCGTTCCACGAGACTTTTGCCGCCCCGAGGGACGATCACGTCTAAGTACTCACTCATTGTGAGCATCTCACCCACAGCGGCCCGGTCGATGGTGGGAACCATCTGAATAGCTTCGGTCGGCAGATTGGCCTCTATTAGACCATCCTGCATGGCGGCGAGTATGGCCTGAGAAGAATTATAGCTCTCTGATCCGCCGCGGAGGATGACCGCGTTGCCTGATTTGAGGCATAGGCCGCCGGCGTCTGCGGTTACGTTGGGGCGGGACTCATAAATCACCCCAATGACACCTAGGGGGACGCGAACGCGGGAAATGTCTAAGCCGTTGGGTCGTTTCCAACAACCTATGATTGCGCCCACAGGGTCATTTAAATTGGCGATTTCTTCCAATCCCTGCGCCATACGATCCACGCGGCTTATGGAGAGCTTTAACCGGTCCAGCATAGCCGGTGACAGACCCTTCTCTCTGCCGCCTTCCATGTCGTGCTCATTGGCTTCGATCAGGTCTTTGGCCCTGTCGCGCAACGCAGCCCCCGCTGCCCGTAAAGCCCGGTTTTTCGCTTGGCTATCCGCATTCACCAAATCCTGGGCTGCCGCTTTGGCTTGGGCGCCCAGTTGGATCATGATTGATGTGATGTCTCGCTTTTCATTCATCGCGTTATCACTAAATTATCTCGGTGGATCATTTCACCCCGCCCACGGTATCCCAGCAGGCCCGCAATTTCATCTGTTTTATACCCCATGATCCGCCTCGCATCGACTGACGAATAGGCACAAAGTCCGCGCGCGATTTCATGACGATCGATTGATTCGACGGCCACGGCGTCTCCGCGTTCAAACGCGCCCTCAATGCCAACAATCCCTGCGGGCAGAAGGCTTTTACCTTTGCCCAATGCTTCCTCTGCGCCAGCATCGATAATGATAGTACCTACGGGTTGAAGGGTGCCCGCAATCCAGCGTTTGCGGGCGGTTTGCGGATTACCCGACGCGATAAACCAACTACATGTGCCACCCTTTTCCAGCGCGGATAAAGGCGCCGCGCCCCGGCCTTGGCAAATCACCATATGGCAGCCGGCGCTTAGGCATTGTTTGGCGGCGGCTA
>CAXFCV010000167.1:0-3221 GCA_964000975.1 uncultured Rhodospirillaceae bacterium
CCTTGGTGGCACCACCACCGACATCAAGGAAATTTGCAGGCTCTCCACCGCAGAGTTTGATGATGTCCATGGTCGCCATCGCAAGCCCAGCACCGTTCACCATACACCCAATGCTGCCATCGAGTTTGATATAGTTGAGGTCATGCTGTTCCGCCTCAAGTTCAGCCGGGTCTTGCTCGTCCTCATCGCGCATTTCCTCCACATCCTTGTGGCGGTAAAGAGCGTTGTCATCAAAATTCATTTTGGCATCAAGTGCGACCACATCGCCTGCAGCGGTAACCACCAGGGGGTTAACCTCGATCATGCTCGCGTCCAATTCCTCGAAGGCTCTGTACATGGAAAGCAGGAACCTTACGGCCGCATTTACCTGATTTCCTGTAAGGTCTAGGCCAAAAGCGATCGCGCGCGCATGATAGCCGAGCATGCCGGTCGCGGGATCAATGCAAACGGTCTGTATTTTTTCCGGTGTGCTGGCAGCCACTTTCTCGATGTCCATACCGCCTTCGGTCGACGCGACAACGGTTATCTGGGATGTTTCCCGGTCAACTAAGAGACTAAGATAAAGTTCCCGATCAATGTCGCAGCCTTCTTCGATATAGACCCGTTTCACCTCCTTTCCGTAAGGCCCAGTTTGGTGGGTGACCAGCGTCGCCCCCAGCATTTGATCGGCGTTATCTCTTACATCTTCAACGGTTTTGACAACCCGAACACCACCGGCGTCACCGGCAGAGTTCTCCTTAAACTTGCCTTTACCGCGCCCGCCCGCGTGGATTTGGGATTTAACGACCCAAATTGGCCCCCCGAGGTCCCCAGCCACATTTTCAGCTTCTTGCGCTGTATAGGCCACACCGCCTTTGAGCACAGCTACACCATATTTGGCGAGAAGCTGTTTCGCTTGATATTCATGAATGTTCAACGTTTTTCCCTCATTTTAGCAGTCATGGTGCAGCGGATATGGTTGTCATAAAATTACTTTTTTGCGATCCGTTTGACAGCCTCTTTCTTCTTTGAGGCCACTTTCTTTTTGGCTTGGGGCGGCTCTGACAAAACTTTCTTACTTTCCGTTACCAATTTCTTGACTGCCCGAATTGATTTATTGAACGCTGCTTTCTCGTCACGGTCCATCTTAATTTCGACTATTTTCTCTACACCCTTGGCACCAATTACCACAGGAACGCCGACGTATAGACCTTTTATGCCGAACTCACCCCGCAAATAAGCCGCGCACGGTAGCACACGTTTTTTGTCCTTGAGGTAGGCATCCGCCATCTGGATCGCGGCGCTAGCAGGTGCATAGAATGCTGATCCAGTCTTTAGAAGCGCCACTATCTCGCCTCCGCCATCACGAGTACGTTGCACGATCTCATCCAGTTTTTTCTGGGTTATCCATCTCATTCGGACGAGATCGGGAAGCGGGATGCCGGCTACCGTCGAGTACCGAACCAGCGGCACCATTGTGTCACCATGCCCTCCTAGCACAAAGGCCGTGACGTCCTCCACGGATACATTCATCTCTTCCGCCAGGAAATAACGGAAACGAGCCGAGTCAAGGACGCCTGCCATGCCGACAACCTTGTTATGAGGCAGGCCGCAAGCGTCCCGAAGAACTCCGACCATAACGTCCAGCGGATTTGTGATGCAGATGACAAAAGCTCCCGGCGCATAGGCTTTAATACCAGCGCCAACGGATTTCATGACATTTGTATTGATGCCAATCAAGTCATCACGGCTCATACCGGGTTTCCGGGCCACCCCGGCTGTCACGATAACAACGTCTGCACCGCGAATGGCGGCATAGCTTTTAGCACCCACAAGCCGAGTGTCGAAACCTTCAATAGGAGAGCTTTCCGCCAAATCCAATGCTTTGCCTTGGGGAATGCCATCGACAATGTCAAATAGAACGACATCGCCCAATTCTTTGAGGCCTGCCAGATGGGCGAGCGTGCCTCCGATATTACCTGCGCCAATCAGTGCAATTTTATTACGTGCCATGAGTTTTCCTCTCGACCAGGTCATTTGGTTTTTGATTTCAGTGCCCTCTAGGGCATCCAGGGTTAGTTGGCGGGGTTGGTAGCGCATATTACATTACCGGGCAAGACAGGAACAGGTTAAAGGCCTTAAGACATTGGAAAATTCTATCTTCCCGTCGGGGTTCATGGCACGCCCCAGCGCAAGTAATTTTTTTGCGCACAAAATAGATCGGGGAACATAGGAGCCTGTTTACAACCTCTGGCCAGATCAATTTACAGACCTCATCGGTGCTCATCCCCTCCATGGGCCAGACTGAGGTAGTCTTTAGACTGCATTTCCATTAGTCGCGATACCAGGCGTTCAAACTCGAAAGCCCCCTCGCCCTCCACGTAGAGTTCCTGAGGAGAGGCATCCGCCGAGCAGATAAGATTGACCTTGGCCTCGTACAACGCGTCGATAAGGGTAACAAATCGCCGGGCTTCGCTTTTCAGTTCCTCTCCCATGCGCGGAATATCATCGAGTATGAGGGTGTGATATCGTTTGGCGATTGCAAGATAATCAGCCGGTCCCAGGGGCTGGCCACACAGCTCGTCAAATGATTTACGCGCCACGCCGCCTGCTGATAGCATCAGGACTTGTCTTCCCTTGATTTCAAGATTTTCCGTTATTACAGGCTGGCCACCAGACAATTCCTTAAAATATGTCTCCAGGCTCTGGGAGGCGGTGGCGCCTAGTGGCTCATGATACACTCGCATGCCCAATATGCGCTTCAACCTGTAGTCCTCTGCGCTTGTCAGCCGAAAAATATCGAGTTTCTCACTGATAAGATCAATGAATGGCAGGAACTTGGACCGCTGGAGCCCGTTCTTGTAGAGGTCATGAGGGGGCCGATTGGATGTTGCTACGACAACGACATCGCGTTCGAACAAAGCCTCAAACAAACGGCCCAAAATCATTGCATCTACGATATTCGACACTTGGAATTCGTCGAAACACAGGAGCCACGCCTCATTCGCTAAATCGTTGGCAACTGTCGGGATCGGATCGCCCTCATCGTCCCCTTTAGTTTTGCGGAATGCCGTGAACCGGCTGTGGACATCCTGGAGGAACGCATGAAAATGGATACGGCGCTTTTTCGCCACCGGCGCAGTGCCGAAAAAAAGATCCATGAGCATAGACTTTCCCGCGCCCACGCCACCATAAATATAGAGCCCCCTCAGAGGCGTCCCGCGCCGGCCGGCGAAGCCCCA
>CAXFCV010000168.1:0-11555 GCA_964000975.1 uncultured Rhodospirillaceae bacterium
CTCAATGCTGTTATATTCCCTCCTATATCTGACCGGTTATGAGGACATGACGATCGAGGAAATTAAGAATTTTCGGCAATTAGGTTCAAAGACGGCCGGCCATCCGGAATATGGTCACGCGCGTGGTATCGAGACAACCACAGGACCCCTGGGACAGGGGTTAGGCATGGCGGTAGGTATGGCTTTGGCTGAACGGCTGACCAATGCGCGGTTTGGCGATGAGTTGGTGGATCATCATACCTACGTCATTGCCGGGGACGGCTGTTTGATGGAAGGGGTAAGCCACGAAGCAATTTCTTTCGCCGGGCATATTGGACTCGATAAATTAATTGTTCTGTTTGACGATAACGCCATCTCCATTGATGGGGGGACGGGCCTCTCCGTATCTGACGACCAACTGGCACGCTTTTTAGCAAGTGGATGGGACGTCTCGGCTGTGGACGGGCACGATGCTGCAGCCATTGCGGAGGCCATTGAAGCTGCTAGGCAATCGGATAAACCATCGATGATCGCTTGCAAAACCGTCATAGGCTTTGGCGCGCCTAATAAAGAAGGGACGTCTGCCACCCATGGAGCTCCGCTTGGGGAAGAGGAACTAAGCGCCGCGAGGAGGAAATTGGGCTGGACAGCACCACCATTTGATGTGCCGGCAGGTGTGCTTTCGGCCTGGCGGGCCGCTGGAACACGTGGAGGGACTGAACGCGCGGCTTGGACAGAGAGGCTTGCGGACAGCGAGCATCAGATAGACTTTACGGCGGCCATGGCTGGCGATCTGCCCGAGGGCTGGATTAACGCCATAAACGAACACAAAAAAGCCATATCTGCTGAGGCCCCGGGCTGGGCGACCCGTAAAGCTTCTGGTGAGGCGCTGGAAGTACTCAATAAGGCAATTAATGAAATGGTGGGTGGATCTGCTGATCTAACCGGTTCAAATAACACCAGGGTGAAGGGTCACATGTCCGTTAAGTCCGGAGATTTCACTGGCCGCTATATACATTATGGGGTTCGGGAATTTGGTATGGGAGCGATCATGAACGGTATGGCGCTGCATGGCGGGGTAATACCCTACAGCGGAACATTTTTGGTATTTGCGGACTACATGCGCGGTGCCATCCGTTTGTCCGCGCTGATGGGCCAGCGTGTAATATATGTTTTGACCCATGATTCCATCGGACTTGGTGAGGATGGGCCAACCCATCAACCTGTGGAGACATTAGCAAGCCTGCGAGCCATTCCGAATTTGAACGTCTACAGACCTGCGGATGCCGTGGAGACTGCTGAGTGCTGGGCTTTGGCGCTGGAATGTAAGACCGCGCCGGCGGCTATCGCCCTGACGCGGCAAGGAGTGCCAACAGTTCGGACCGAGCACACGGATTCAAATCTATCCGCAAAAGGGGCGTATGTTTTGAAAACGGCGGAAGGGGAGCGCCAAGCAACGATCCTGGCAACGGGCTCTGAGGTGGGTGTTGCCGTGGCGGCTCAAGCCCAATTGGCTGCGGAAGGGGTTCACGTCGCAGTGGTATCCATGCCTTGCTGGGAGGCCTTTGACTCTCAAGACGACGCTTATCGGGCATCAGTCCTAGGGACCGCCCCCAGGGTGGCCATTGAGGCTGCTGTCCAGTTGGGTTGGGAAAAATACATTGGAGACGCAGGGACGTTTATTGGGATGCGTGGTTTTGGTGCCTCTGCCCCAGCGGGTGCATTGTACGAACACTTTGGCATCACGGCGGATGCCGTGGCGGATGCGGTCAAGGCCCGGATTTAGAATAATTGTAACAAAAGAACGACGGAGGTGAAGGTATGAATTTGGAGCAATTGGCCGCTGTCGCAAAAGCCATGGTTGCGGACAACAAAGGGCTGCTCGCAGCGGACGAAAGTACGGGAACCATTGGTAAGCGGCTGGATTCAATTAGCGTGAAGTCAACAGAGAACACGCGCCGGGACTACAGAGAAATGCTATTCCGTTCCGAGGGGCTCGGCGAATATATTAGTGGTGTCATCCTGTACGATGAAACCATCCGCCAAAATGCCGCAGACGGCACACCGCTCACTGGGATATTGGGCGAGCAGGGTATTTTACCTGGCATCAAAGTGGACACTGGTGCAAAAGCATTGGCAGGCGCTGAAGATGAGAGAGTTACCGAAGGACTAGATGGATTGCGGGACCGGGTCGCAGATTATGTATTGCTCGGTGCGAAGTTCGCCAAATGGCGAGCCGTGATTACCATTGGAGACGGCATGCCGTCGATGTATTGCATTAATGCCAATGCGCATGCCCTGGCGCGCTACGCTCGGATTTGCCAGGAGGGAGGTCTTGTGCCAATTGTGGAACCTGAAGTTTTGATGGATGGGACACATAGTCTCGATCGCTGCGGGCACGTAACAGAATTAACGTTACAACGAGTATTTGCCGAACTCTATGACCACGGAGTGGCCTTGGAGGGCATGATCCTCAAACCGAATATGGTCATCGCTGGCACTGATTGCACGCAGCAGGCGGACGTAGAGACGGTTGCTACCCAAACAGTGGAGAGCCTGCGACGCACGGTTCCCGCCGCCGTTCCGGGTATAATGTTTCTCTCTGGTGGACAAAGTGAAGCTGATGCCAGTGCCCACTTAAATGCCATGAACGCCAACAAAGACGGGTTGCCATGGGCGTTGAGCTATTCCTACGGACGTGCCTTGCAGGCCAGCTCCCTCAGGGCCTGGGGTGGCGACAACAGCAATAACCCGGCTGCGCAATCCCAATTATTGGAGAGGGCACGGCAAAATAGTGCGGCCTGTGCGGCTCAGTATCTAGGGGAGGCAGCTTAGGCTGCGGATTAGTATATATTATGTCCGCCTTCAAAATTGCCCCATCGATTTTGTCGGCGGATTTTACGCGGCTCGGTGAAGAAGTGCGGGCCGTTGATGAAGCGGGCGCCGACTACATTCATATTGACGTGATGGATGGGCATTTCGTGCCAAACCTTACCTTTGGACCGCCTGTTATCGGCGCGATCCGCTCGGTTACGGACAAACCATTTGACGTGCATTTAATGATTGATCCCGCACAACCGTACTTGGCGCAATATGCTGAGGCTGGTGCGGACATCATAACCGTTCATGCCGAAGCGGATACGCATCTGCATCGTAGTCTTCAAGTGATCAAAGACTTGGGGAAAAAAGCCGGTGTATCTCTCAATCCCTCGACTTCGGAAACGGTGATCGAGTATGTACTAGACAATGTCGATTTAATTTTGGTCATGTCGGTCAATCCTGGATTCGGTGGACAAACTTTTCTTCCCTCAGCGTTGAGAAAAATCAGCCGGATTCGTCAGATGATCGGCGACCGGGATATCGAACTCGAAGTGGACGGTGGTGTAAACCCGGATAATGTGGCGACGGTGATTGCGGCTGGCGCTACTGCTGTTGTCGCTGGTAGCGCGGTATTCAATGGCGATGATTATACCGCCACTATTTCGGCGCTAAGAGAAGGGTGTGCAGAGTAAACTTGGCTTCAGGCCGCTGGCTCGAATGAGGGCCGGTATGCGAGATGAAATATGAATTTCCCGAAGGCTACGGTTAACGAGATTCACGACAAGCTAGAAGGCACGCCCCTCGGCAGTCTATTCGATCTGCTCTCGGATTTCTCTATTCATTATGTTTGGGAAAAACGTTGGTTTTTCATTTCTCTAGCGGTTGGCGCCGTTATGGTCTTGGGGCCACTACCCGAGGGGTTGACCGAAGAGGGCATGATTGTCCTCGCAATGTCGGTGATGGCGACGATAATGTTTATTACCGCGCCTATTCCGTTGCCCGGCGTCGCGCTCTTGATCGTTTTAGGTCAGATTTTCTTACTTGGCATCGATTCGTCGACCGTCGCCAAAACTTTATGGAATGACTCAGTTTTATTCATTTTAGGGTCTCTTATGCTGGCGGTCGCGGTAGTTAAACAAAAACTCGACAGACGTATTGCGTGGCTGATCGTTCGCATGACGGGCACCAGGACCTCTCGCGTGTGTTTTGGTATTTCCGCCGTCTCTGGTTTGCTGGCCTCTTTCATTGGGGAGCACACTGTGGCGGCGATGATGTTGCCGGTAGGGA
Organism: uncultured Rhodospirillaceae bacterium; assembly: GCA_964000975.1. Classification (GTDB taxonomy): domain Bacteria; phylum Pseudomonadota; class Alphaproteobacteria; order Rhodospirillales; family UBA2165; genus TMED167. Next base: position 4,087 of record CAXFCV010000168.1, read on the forward strand.
TTACCCTTGTTACCCTTACATCGGATGATCCGAGAAAAGTGCGTAACCTTGCCGCGGTTCTCTTGTTCTCCATTGCCTATGGGGCGTCTGTGGCCGGCATTGGGACGCCTTCGGGCGGGGCTCGGAATGCGATAATGATCGGCTATTGGCGGGAGTTTTTCTATGACCCGTCGAACCCGGAAACTGCCAAGTATATCATCGATTACGTGCGTTGGATGACATTCGCGTACCCTATGTTTCTCATCCAACTCCCGTTTGTCACCTTGATCCTCTTTTTCACATTTAAGCCGGAATATAGGGACCTTTCTCGCGCGGTTGTGAAGCTGCGCCACCAGGTGGAGTCCGAGGGCGCCATGAACCGTGCGGATTGGGTTTCTATTTTTTTGTTTTTTCTGGTTCTCCTGGGCTGGATTTTCGTCTCGGACGATGTAGGGATGGGCACCATCGCAGTACTGGGCGCGACCACGTTTCTGGTAGCAGGGCTCGTGAAATGGGAGGATATAAATTCCGGTGTTAACTGGGGCGTTGTGTTGCTCTACGGTGCCGCCATCTCTCTGGGCATTGAGATGAAAGATACCGGCGCCGCCAAGTGGGTTGCCGAGAGTTTCCTCTCCATGCTTTCCCCATTGGGTGCAAATGAGGGCTTTGGACTTTGGGCAGCCGTTTCTGTGTTGACCACCGCGGTCACAAATACAATGTCGAACGGTGCCGCCGTCGCGGTTCTAGGTCCTGTCGTTCTGAACATGGCGGATGTTGCAGGTGAAAGTCCTGTCATTATCGGATTTATTACTGCCGTTTCCTCCGCTTTTGCCTACCTCACCGTGGTGGGCACGCCTGCGTGTACCATTGTTTATGCGTCCGGATATTTAAAAACGACAGATTTTCTTGCAGTTGGATGGAAAATGGCGCTAACCTCAACCACGATTATGTTGTTGGCTGCGTGGCTCTATTGGCCCTTATTGGGCGTATAGAACCCGCGCGAGAGTCTCGTAATGATCCCAAATAGGGGGAACCGTCCGATGGCGGAAGCTACAACTCATCCAACTGCGATTGCGGAGATCCGGAAAAATCGGTTCCGCATTCTTGTCTGTGTTGATGGCTCAGACGAGTCCTATAGAGGATTGCGTTATGCTGCGCGACTTGGCGCAGGTGAAGATGCCGATATTATCCTTCTCTATGTTCGGCCTACTGATCAAGGACTGAGAACGGGCGGCCTTCAAGTGCGCGTCGCCCGAGAAAACATGCTGAATTGGGGTTTGGAGCTTCCGGGTATCACTTACCTCAAAAAAGGTAGGGACATGCTCATCGAGACCGAGGAACAAGCGGTTCTTTGGGATCAGCAAAGCGCCCATACTGATGTTGATGGAGACCCGCTTGGTGATAACAAAATTGAATATCGAAACGAAAATGGTAAATCCATAGTTCTCAAGTTAAAGACCGCATCCTCTGTCGCCGGAGGTATCATCGATCAGTACGATTTAGGCCCGTACAATTTAATCATACTTGGATCGACCGAGGGGCAGGGAAGCTTTGTTAAAAGTCTGTGGGATCCGGCGGTCGCTGAGAAGGTTGCAGTGCATGCACCCTGTTCCGTTTGCATTTCTAGGGACTTGGAGACCGGCCATGGCAAACTTTTATGCACAGACGGTTCTGACCGCGCCATGGATATGGTGGTGAAAGCATCCGATCTTGCAAAAAGAGATGGGTCAAAGATTTCCGTAATGTCGGTTGCTATTGATGAGAATAGTCAGTTTGAAGCCCAGTCAAGTGTGGATAAAGCCGCGGCACTGCTGCAGTCGCGGGGCATTGTTCCATCAACTGCGTTCATCAAAATGGGCAATCCGGTTGAAGAGATAATCAAGGCCGGTGCAGATTACTCCTTCATCGTTTTGGGTGACACGGGAAAGACCGGACTGAAGCGCTTTTTCATGGGCAGCGTTGCCTTTAAAGTCATGGAACATGCCAATAATTCAGTGATGGTGATCCGATAATGGGCGTCGTGAGGCCGCATCAGTGTGATGGGAAGTGCCTCACGCGGTTCTTACGGTGGTGTCAGGGCTCCAGCAATATGGGCAGATTTCCGGATAATACGCGTAGTTTCGCTCCATAGGCCGAGCTCCTGCAAATCTTCAAGGGTAAACCAGCCCACGCTCAGAGCGTCGTCGCCAGCGACGGCTTCGCCAGAGACATGGCGAGCGGCATAGTCTACGAGGGTGGCGTGCCAGGCAACCACACCCTTGTCATCTTTTCGGATGGAGTCAATCACATCGACCAGGCCAATAATGTCGATGTTCAAGCCGGTTTCCTCACGGATTTCGCGGATGGCGGCCTCCTTAATGGTCTCCCCAAGGTTCTGGCGACCGCCTGGGATGCTCCAGGCGCCTTTCATGGGCTCCTTGCCGCGGCGAATGAGAAGAAACTCATCGTCCTTCCAGACGACGACCCCCACGCCCACGAAGGGAAAGTCCAGATAGTATCTTTTATCGATCTCAGTCATGGCCCGGGAGTGTACCGCATATGTTGTTATTGGAAAGAACGGCTCTGTGCGGAAAACTGTATAAACACCTGTCAGGCGTCCGGGAGGTGTGTATATCGCTGCGCTTCATATCGAACATTTTATGAGCCCGTGGCTCGGCGAGACGGAATCGCCGCACTATACCTGTATTCCGGATAACGATTTGAACAATATTGAGTTTCCATTTATCCATACCCCTAGTATAAGCGGAGCCACGCTCTCATCCATTGGATAATGCAATGAAATCCGAAAAACCAGAAGTTAGCCAAGGACCTGGTACCCCCCTCGTCCGGAAACGAACGCTCGGTGGCAGGTTGCGAGGCTACTTGCTGGCAGGAGTGCTTGTGACAGCGCCGCTGGGGGTGACCGTATTACTGGCCTGGTGGATCATCACCTTTATTGATGAGCGCATCACCCCACTTATCCCCGCGCAATATAATCCGGAGTCGTATCTACCCTTCAGCCTTCCTGGATTGGGGCTTGTCGTCTTGGTAATCTTTTTGACACTGATTGGCGCGCTAACGGCAGGGTTTCTGGGTCGTTGGGTGATTCACACGGGCGAGCGCGTCCTTAATCGGATGCCGGTGATCAGAAGCATCTATTCAGCTGTCAAACAGATCTTCGAGACGGTGCTGGCGCAACAGTCCAACGCCTTTCGCGAGGCCGTGCTCGTGGAATATCCACGCCGTGGTATCTGGGCCATTGGGTTCATTACCGGGACGACAAAGGGTGAAGTGCAGAACCTGACAGAAGAAACCACCGTTAACATTTTCTTGCCTACAACTCCCAACCCCACCTCTGGGTTCTTATTATTTATTCCTCGTGAAGACGTTATTCCGCTCGACATGTCGGTGGAGGAAGCTGTGAAAATGGTAATTTCTGGCGGGATTGTTACGCCCGCCGACCGGCGCCCTCTTGCAGAACAAGAAGCTTCTAAAACATCCGCAGCTACATTTGAGGACATAGAAATTTTTCGGGAAAAAGAAAAGACGCCCGTACTTGTTCCTAGAAAAAATTAAAACCATAGTTCCTTGGATAGGGTTCAAACTCTTTAGCTCTATTCTGAGACCCAATGAAAGGTATATTCTCAACTTCGCAATAAGCGGACACCCTCATCTCTTTTAAAAAGGTAGAGGAGAACCCGCAATTTCCGCCCTCGTTCAGATTGTAATTCAGGATCTTTCTCGAGAATAATTTTAGCGTCGTCCCGGGCCGCCTGAAGTAGGTCTGAATGGGCCATGAGGTCCGCAATTTTGAATACTGGCAATCCACTTTGACGGGTGCCCATAAGTTCCCCGGCACCCCGAAGCCGCAGATCCTCCTCCGCAATTCGAAACCCGTCGTCTGTCTCCCGCATGATCTTGAGACGCTCGCGCGCCTGACCGGAGAGGCCCGCGCCGTAAAGCAGCATACAGGTGGATTTTTTCGCTCCCCGCCCAATACGTCCTCTGAGCTGGTGAAGCTGCGCGAGCCCGAAGCGTTCCGCGTGCTCTATCACCATGACTGTTGCTTCCCGCACATCCACACCGACCTCCACCACCGTGGTAGCAACTAGAATATCGATCCCAGATCCCGCAAAGTTTTGCATGACGGCGTCTTTATCCGGTCCCTTCATCTTTCCATGTACGAGGCCTACTTGAGCGCCAAACACTTGTTTCAGGTGAGCATATCGGTCCTCGGCTGCGGCGAGATCGAGAGCCTCGGACTCTTCAACCAGCGGGCATATCCAATAGATTTTAGCGCCTTGAGCCAAAGTGCGCTGGACTGCTGAGACGATTTCGTCGAGCCTGTCGAGTGGGAAAGTGCGTGTATCAATGGGTTGGCGACCCTCGGGTTTTTCGGTGAGCCGCGATGAATCCATGTCCCCATAGGCCGTCAGCGTTAGGGTCCGGGGAATGGGTGTTGCCGTCATCACCAACAAATCAGAGGCCTCTCCTTTACCCGACAGGGCAAGGCGCTGATGAACGCCAAACCTGTGCTGTTCATCAATAACCGAGAATGCAAGGTCCTTGAACTCAACCCCTTCCTGAAAAAGCGCATGTGTGCCGACGGCAAGTTGGGTGCTACCCGTTTTGAACCCCTCCAGGATTGCTGCCCTGGCCGTTCCCTTGTCCCGGCCCGTGTATAGCTGGATAGAAATACCCGCAGCACGTGCGAAGGGCTCGATCGTGGCAAAATGCTGACGCGCTAATATCTCCGTCGGTGCGAGCAGAGCAGCCTGATGACCAGACTCAATAGCTGCGGCCATGCCTAGGAGGGCAACTACGGTTTTGCCACTGCCAACATCACCCTGCAGCAGCCGGTGCATGCGCTGGTCAGAGGCAAGGTCGGCCGTAATTTCGTCTACTGCTGCCACTTGCGAAGGAGTCAGTGAGAAAGGGATGCTATCCAGCAATTTCTGGCGCAGGTCACCACTGCTTTTGATTGAGCGTCCCGTCCGGCGACGCCGTTGCGTGCGCACAAGCGCAAGGGCAAGTTGATTGGCCAAAACTTCATCATAAGCTAGCCGTTCTCTAGACGGCGTATTCAGAGAGAGTTGCTCATCGTTTTCTGGTGAATGGACCGCCAGCACGGCATCTCTCCAGGCGGGCCAATTCTGTTTGGTGATGTAGTGCTTGTCCAACCACTCAGGGAGTTCCGGCAGGCCCGCCAGCGCACCTTTGATAGCCTTGCTTAGCACTTTGAGGGACAGTCCTTGTGTCAGTGGATATACGGGCTCAACGGATTGCAACTGCTCTAGATCTTTGAGCCTGCCAATATGGTCTGGATGGGTTATTTGCAATTCGGCGCCATATCCCTCCACAAGGCCGCTCACAACTCGTTCTTCTCCCTCGGGCAAGAGGCGGCGCAGATAATCTTCCCGGGCATGGAAAAATACCAACGTCAGCACTCCTGTATCGTCCGAGCATACAATTTTATACGGCTGGCGCCGGTTATGGGCTTTGATATGCTTGATGACAGTGACTGTGAGGGTCGCAATCACGCCTGTTCGGGCGTCACACAATTTGGGCGCGTAGCGTCGGTCGATAAGACCCGAGGGCAGATGCCATAATAAATCCAAGATATGGTCTCCGGCCACTCTAGCAATAAGATTAGCGATCTTGGGCCCAACGCCGCTAAGACTTGTGACGGGAGCGTATAGTGAAAACAGTATTTCAGGTCGCATGGGTGTTCTTCTGTGAATTCATCGAATTGGGGCCCATGGGGCTGACATCGGGCCACCAAAGATTTATATCCTGGCCAGGCGATAGAGTACACCGCGCATGAAAAAGGATACCCTGCATCAATGAACGCAACGGGCAAAAGACTGCTATACAAAGCCACCCATCGCGGTACCAAGGAGGCCGATAAAATTATTGGTGGCTATGCGGAAGCAAATCTCGATGCCATGACTGAGGATGTTTTGGCATCTTTTGACCGTCTGCTCGACGAGAGTGACCACGCCCTACTCAATTGGATCATGGGCGCAGAACCTGTTCCTACTCACGTGGATGCAAATCTTCTCCGCGAGATCATTTCCTTCAAGGATGATCTCTAGCTGATGGACGGTGGAGAGGTCGCAAAAAGCCCGTCTAAGAGCACTCTTTATGCCGGCGTGCCCCAAGGATACGACGCTGTCGTTACTGCGGAGGTTGCGACGCAGGGAAAGGGACGTGATGTTCTATTTATCGTCCGTGATGATAAACGGCTAGCTGAGGCTGTAAGTGCTCTAAATTTCTTTGCGCCCGATGCTCATGTTTTACCATTTCCGGCATGGGATTGTTTGCCCTATGACCGGGTCTCTCCTCGCAGCGATATCATTGCACAGCGGATCGACACTCTGACGACCCTTCTCGAGCGAAACACCCTTGTCAGCAGAATTGTTGTGGCCACAGTAGCTGCAGTCCTTCAGAGGGTTCCAGAACCCCGGATGTTTCTGGGGGCATCTCTCTCCGTGTCGCAAACGGGGGGCGTTTCTCGGGAGAGGCTCGTGAGTTTTTTGGACCGTAATGGGTATCGGCGGAGCGATACTGTCATGGAGCCTGGTGAGTATGCACTCCGGGGCAGCATTATCGATTTGTTCCCGCCCGGTTTCGAAGACCCCTTACGGCTGGATTTTTTTGGAGAGGAACTGGAGAGTATACGTGGTTTCGAGGCTGTCAGCCAGCGCTCGCGTGGGGTCTTGGAGGCCTTTAAACTGAAGCCGGTTTCTGAGCTTCAGTTGGATGAAGACGCCATCACCCGCTTCCGCACGGGCTACCGGGCCCTGTTCGGCATGCCAAAGTCTGATGATCCTCTATACGAATCGATCTCAGCCGGGCGGTCCTATATGGGCATAGAACATTGGCTGCCTTTGTTCCAGGAGGCACTTGCAACGCTTTTTGATTATGTTCCAGAGGGTACCATAGTGTTTGACTACCAGGTGGCGGAAGCCCGGGATGCCCGGCTCACCCTGATTGAGGATTGTTTTGATGCCCGGACCGATGTGGCAGTTAAGGGGCTCGTCTTTGCCGAGGCCGTATATAATCCGCTTCCAGTTGATCGGCTTTATGTTACCGGCACGGAATTTGATTCGTTGCTGGCCGAACGCGAGGTCATTCAATTTCACCCGTTTGCAGTCCCCGAGAGCGCTGGCGCGGTTGAGGATAAAGGTGGCCGACCAGGTAAAACATTTGCCGGTGCCCGGGCTCAGGCCGACACTCATGTTTTTGACGCCCTAAAAACATTTGCCGAGGACGAAGTGCGCGCTGGTCGGCGAGTGATGCTCGCCTGTCAGAGCGAGGGTTCTCGCGATCGCCTAACCGGGATCTTGCGCGAGCACGGCTTATCCATTTCTTCCGAACCCTCAGATAAAGGCATCCAAACAGTAGTGTTGCCTTTGGAAAGCGGGTTTACTTCGCCTAGCGTTACTGTGATCGCGGAACAGGACGTATTGGGCGAGCGTCTGCAGAGCCGCAGCCGGCGGCGCATCAAG
>CAXFCV010000169.1:0-2958 GCA_964000975.1 uncultured Rhodospirillaceae bacterium
AGTACCAACGCAAGCGTTTTATCAGATTGATGCGGAATCAAGAACGGATGGCACCGCCAAAGATCGTCTGCACTGGCTCCATATTCCCGATCCAGTAAGTCAGCTCTGCCGGCTCCGCTATGTCCCAGAGCGCAAAATCGGCAGTTTTGCCGATTTCCAAGGTTCCCGTTTCAGCCTGGATTCCGAGTGCTCTCGCGGCATGGACGCTCACGCCTGCAAGGGCTTCTTCTGGAGTAATCTCAAACAGGGTTGCTGCCATGTTCATCATTGTGAGGATTGATTGTGCCGGCGAGGACCCGGGGTTGAGGTCCGTCGCAATAGCGATAGGCACATTATTACTCCTAAGTGCAGCCACGGGAGGTAATTGAGTTTCTCGCAGAAAATAAAATGCCCCCGGCAACAGCACGGCGATTGTACCAGTTTCGGCCATGGCCTCTACCGCGGCTTTATCTAAATATTCAAGATGGTCGGCGGAGAGGGCTCCGTACTCACAGGCAAGCCGTGTGCCGCCCAAGTTGCTCAACTGCTCTGCATGGGCCTTGACCGGCATACCATGGGTGGCCGCGGCATCAAAAACCCGCCTCGTTTCGTCAATGGTAAACCCGATTCCCTCACAGAATACATCCACAGCATCAGCTAAGCCCTCCGCAGCTACAGCCGGTATCATCTCGCGGCAGACAAGATCAATATAGCCCGCGCTATCATCGGCATACTCTGCTGGCAACGCATGAGCGCCTAGAAAAGTTGTTTTGACCCGGATTGGCAATTCCTCACCCAATTTACGGGCAACGCGCAGCATTTTCATTTCGGTCTCGGTGTCGAGCCCATAGCCCGATTTAATTTCTACTGTCGTAACGCCCTCACTCATTAGGCGACGGAGCCGACGTTCCGCACGCTCAAAGAGCATCCGTTCTGTTGCTTCCCGAGTGGCGATGACAGTGGACCGGATGCCACCGCCCGCTTTGGAAATTTCCTCATAACTAGCGCCTTTGAGACGAAGCTCAAACTCTTTCACCCGGTTCCCGCCAAAAACCAAGTGAGTATGACAGTCAATAAGACCCGGCGTCATCCAGTGGCCAGCACAGTCCTGAACCGTTTCCGCAAGATCATCCGGGCGCCCTGGCAGATCTGCCATGGGACCGAGCCAAGCGATTTTGCCGTCATCGACGGCAAGGGCCGCCGCCGGTTGTGCACCATAGGGCTGTCCCCCGCCAGTCATGGCTGCGATATTCACATTGATCCAGATTGATTGCCAGTGTGCCATTGAACACGCGTCCCTATGAGAGTTTTGTTAATAGCTTGGTAAGCAGATTCACTCCTTGAAGCGTAGCGCGATTGGACCGGGGGATGAACACCAAAATGAGATACTTGAGACAGAGAAGATCTCCCGGTTTAATATGATCCGGTTCTTAAATTATTTAGCCATCCCGGACCGGCCTTCAACCGCTACCAGAGACGGATAAAGGGTTCCTGCCGAATGCCCAAAACGTATCAATTTGACCACCTGTTGTCTGCTGATGGCTGGCTTTCGCCCAGCTGCGTCACTGTAGAGGATGACGGCATGATATCGGCTATTTCCGAAGATCCGGACAGCACCGCCGAAAAACTATCTGGTGCCTGCGTTCCCGGCATACCCAACCTTCACTCCCACGCCTTTCAGAGGGCGATGGCCGGCCTCACGGAAATCGGCGGTGGCACAGAAAACAACTTTTGGAGCTGGCAAAAGGTTATGTATAACTTTCTGGCCGCACTCAGACCTGAAGACGTCGAGGCCATTGCCGCCCAACTCTATGTTGAGATGCTGAAAGGCGGGTACACGTCAGTGGGCGAGTTTCATTATTTGCATCATGGCCCCGGCGGCAAGACCTACAGCGACCCAAAAGAGATGTCGAACCGTATTTTTAGCGCTGCAAGCCAAACGGGGATCGCCCTGACCCATTTACCGGTGCTCTATGCTCAGGGCGGCTTCGGAGGCCAACCACCCTTGGACGGACAGAAAAGGTTCATCCACGACATTGAATCTTTCACCCGGTTAGTCACCGAGTTGCAGGCCCGGTGCCGCTCGTTACCTGGTACAGAGACGGGCATGGCCTTTCATTCCCTGCGCGCGGTTTCTCCTGAAATGATGTCGGAGATACTCAAATTCATCACTGACGGTCCCGTTCATATTCACATTGCAGAACAGATGCGAGAGGTCACACAATGCCTCGAATGGTCACGTCAACGGCCCGTTGAGTGGTTGCTCGAAAAGCAGCACATCGATAGCCGCTGGTGTTTGGTACATGCAACGCACATGACAGAGGAAGAGATCGCCTCGCTCGCCAAAAGTGGTGCCGTGGCCGGGCTTTGCCCAAACACGGAAGCAAATTTGGGCGACGGACTTTTTTCTTTGCCTGGATATATAGACCAAGGTGGTGTTTTTGGTCTTGGTTCCGACAGCAACACGAGCGTCGATGCGGCGGATGAAATTCGGCTTCTGGAATATGGTCAACGCCTGCATCTGCAGCAACGAAACATTTCCGCAGCCGGAGATGGACTTTCGACCGGCGCCTCCCTGTTTCAGTCAGCGCTGCAAGGTGGTGCGATAGCCCTCGCCCAGCCCGTCGGGTCTCTTAAGACGGGCGTGCGGGCGGATATGGTTATACTGGACACGGATCATCCGGTGTTGGCCGGCCGCTCGGGAGACGCCATACTAGACACATGGATTTTTGCCGGCGGACGGACCGTCATTAAAGATGTCTTTGTTACCGGCCATCGCGTTGTACGTGACGGTAGACATTGGGACGAGCACCGCATCGCTAACACTTACCGACAAGCTATTTGCCGCCTGGGATATTGAGAATTTGATCACAATTGGCAGTAAACATTAAACCACAAAATACGATCAATAAGGGGAGGAAAAGCATGAAGACAACTGGCGTAGCCGTAATCGGTTCTGGAGGTATTGGCACGCTCCGG
>CAXFCV010000170.1:0-4899 GCA_964000975.1 uncultured Rhodospirillaceae bacterium
CCCCCGAGACGAGCACCTTGTGCAACCCAAAGACACGTTCAACATGGTAGAGATGATGCATGGCATCGCGGCTGCCGTGAATCGAACAGTCGAATTTTTTCACATCCCCGTGCCGAAAGAACGGGACGATGATGCCTATTTTGCACCGTTGGCAGACCTCGTACTCTCCGAAGGAACAGACCTTTATATTGGCTGCGTACATCATAATGACGAAAGCGGTGATGCCCGCCGTCTAGCCGCCGCCCAAAAGTATGTTCAAGTGGATGGCATTGGCTCTGAATGTGGCTGGGGCCGGGCGGACCCAGACCGAGTTCCCGGCCTTCTCACTTCTCACGCCAAGCTTCTTGGCCAAATATAGCTATAATGTGCCAAAGCTCATTTCAGAGGAACCGGTAGCAATACCACGCTCTGCCGGGCGGTTGACCCCTTCAATTTAACGACCTAAACAACTCTTGGGTAGTTAAATCAAGAACGTCAGGTTCGGAATAGGAAGGTTGCGGTTAAGAAGAACCAACCGCTTAAGGCTGATCTTCCATACACCCTGCTCTTGGCGAAGGCGATGTTCAGCCCGACCGGCAAAGGTGCGCTGGTCACCCAATCCCAACTGCCGATCATCCGCTGTGACTCCTCTGATCTCGTAGATGATATGAGACGAGTAAATGGTGACCTCGCCAGTCGCGAGATCGTCGGTGACCCCGTCCCGAACCTGAACATTTGAAATTATATGCTGTGTTTGCGAGGGCGGGCTTTGCGCCGGAAACTTGGTTTGGGTGAGCCGGTAAACCCGCTCTTTGCGGCGTAATTTATCATCAAATATGAGCGAGAGATGTTCATTGGGCGCGGCATCTAAGTTGATCGGCAGCCAATAGATGCCGTCTTCCGTGAAGAGATCTAACCATTCTTCAAAGTGGCCTTCATCAATCAACCGGGCCTCCTGATATAGGAAGTCTTCTGCATCAGCGCGGCTCAGAATGTCTTCTGGTCGGGCCATGAATTATGCACCCATGTGGGCTCTCCAAGCACGATGGAACGCCCGTTGAGGTGTTTCATCGGTGGACTCTGCAACCCGGACACCCAGGTTATCAAGTGTCTCCCGAGCCATGCCTCGACTTAACAGCAACCATTCTACCTCCTCGGCCTGCAGGCCCGTCTGGTTGAAGGCAAAAATTTCGACATCATCCGGAGATCCGAAACTCGCCGGCCCAAAAAACCGCTGATAGCCGGTTAGCCGAAAATCATTGTATGCTTCTGACGCCCCTTTTAGTGTAAAGAAATGCATGGCAACTTCAGTTCGGTCGACACTAATAGGACGTATTACTCTGAATTGGCCGTGAAGAACGGCAAGGCTCGGAAATATGAGCAAGTTCATGGCATTCAGCATTTCATGCATACTCTTAGTGCCGTATTTCCCCTCTAGCCAATCGACATAATCCGCAAAAGGCCCAGCCCTCATATTGTCTGCGGCATCCGGAGAAAGCGGGCTTTCCCAGATGCCGTGACCATTTTCGAATCCGAGTGTGCGACCGGTCATTCGATGAGCAAAGATTTCGTCCAAGTCACCTTGGGTATAAGCGCCATGCTGGCCGCTTTTATTGCCAAACTCGGCCACCAACTTGAAAAAAGACTCGTGGACCGTGTCCCCGTGATAACCGTCAGTTGAATTCTCCGCCTGGAATTTCCAGTTCCCCCGGTATTCTGTTCGATGCGCGCCGTGCACGACCTCTACCTCACCGTCTGGCGCCCGGTCCAAATGAATATCCAGGAACGGTTTGGCCGCACCAAGATACGCCTTAAAAGTGATAGCGTTCGCATCCATGTTAGCAAAAACGAGGCCCCGGTATATCTCAACCCGCGGCACCGCCATGAGACCAAGCCGGGATTTATCCAAGTCATCTGGATAACCGCCTTTGTGTTTAGCAACTCCTTGAAGGGTGCCATTAAGTCCATAGACCCAGCCATGGTATTGGCATTGGAAGCGCTTGACAGATCCCCGCTCCTCACGGCACACAACTGAAGCCCGATGACGGCAGCGGTTAAAAAAAACGTGGATTTCGCCGTGCTCATCCCGGCTCATTACCACCGGCCGACGCCCGATAAACGAGGTTTTGAAGTCGCCAGAATTCCGGACCTCACTCTCATGGCCGATGAAAATCCAGCATTTACCGAATATATCGCGCATTTCTGCATTGAAAATTTGTTCGTCCGTATAGACCGACCCATGCACACGGAAATCGCTCTCGTCCTCAAACACGAGAGCTTGTGTATCAAGCGTTGTCTTTGCGATCGGGGTAAAAGTATCCATGACGCTGCCTTCGTAATTTTACCAACTTTAAGCGGGGAAATGATCTTGGTCTAGTGCACAAGCGGCTTTGGATGATGGGAACAACTGGAATACCTCTGTTCAGGGAGCCGAGCTTTACCTAAGATAGGTCATTATGGAGCAGGATGGAATGGAAATTGACAGGAGGCTAGTCCGCCCGCCCGCGGTGGCCGGCATCTTCTATCCCGGCACCCCTAAAGAACTTACGGCCACCGTGCGGTTCTATCTGTCCCAGGCTACAGAAAAATTCAGCGATGCCAAGTTGATATCTCCCAAGGCAATTATCGCGCCGCACGCCGGATACGTCTATTCCGGCCTAACTGCGGCTGCGGGGTATAAAAGCCTTCAATCAAGGGCGAATAAAATTACACGGGTGGTAATGATGGGACCGTGCCACCGGGTGGGAATCTCTGGACTGGCTCTGCCGTCCACACAAGCTTTCAGCTCTCCGCTCGGCAACGTTCCGGTGGACACGGATGCAGCAGCTAAAATTATGCATCTTGACCAGGTTAACATTTACAATGAAACGCATGAAAAAGATCATTCATTAGAAGTACATTTGCCATTCCTGCAAACCATCCTCACCCGCTTTTCCATCGTCCCCTTGATTGTGGGACAACCAGCGCCATCTGACGTGGCTGAGGTCTTGAACCTACTCTGGGGCGGAGAGGAAACCCTAATTCTAGTCTCATCTGATCTCAGTCATTACAGGTCCTATGAGGATGCCCAGAAAATTGATGACATCACCCGCGAGGCCATTGAACAACTTGATGACCGAGCACTTGGAGATCAACAAGCTTGCGGCCGTCATGCCATTAAAGGGTTAATCCAGGTTGCGCGTGATAGAGGTCTGCATGTTACCACAGCAGATGTTAGAAACTCTGGAGATACGGCAGGCGCTAAAGATAAGGTTGTCGGATACGGCTCTTGGCTGTTTTCCGATAGCCCCGCGTTAGTAAAAAGTCACATCTCAGCAACCGTCAACGAAGAAAAAAGTTTTGGGGACACCACCCAAGAAACCCTAGATCGATATGGTGAGGCTCTCCTGGTGGTAGCAGCCAAGACTATACGAAACAGTTTGAGCAAACAGGCTCCAATGCGGATTAATCTGGCATCATTTCCGAGAGAGCTTCAGGCTCATGGGGCATGTTTTGTCACTCTGAATAAGAACGGAAAACTGAGGGGATGTATCGGTTCAATCGAGGCCTGGCGCCCTCTGGTGACGGATGTGGCAGAGAATGCCTGTAAGGCTGCTTTCCAGGACACCCGCTTTGACAAATTGTCCTCTCAGGAACTGGCTGAGAACGATATATCGATCCATATTTCTGTGCTGAGCCCGAAAATGCCCATGTCTTTTTCCAGTGAGGAGGATTTGATTACTCAAGTACGGCCGGGCTTGGATGGCCTTGTACTCGTTGAAGGCAAACAACGAGGTGTCTTTCTCCCAGTCGTCTGGGACGCATTGCCCGAACCACGCACATTTCTCCGCCAATTGAAAAGAAAAGCTGGTTTATCCGAAGATCATTGGTCAAGCAGCCTGAAGGTTTTCCGCTTCGTTACTCGGGGTATTTCATCAGAAACCATCCCTGCGGGGGCCGATCTCTGGCAGACAAAAAGTAAATCGGAATGACCCGGTTAACACGTCTAAAAACGTGGGATATCCGTTAAAACGCCGATATAAGACCACGAAACCCAACTGTTTTAATCTGAGACGGTTTCTTTCGCTCGGGACTCTCGCACAGCTATATAAATACCGACCGCGATGAGAATGACGACCCCAACCCAGGATAACGCATCAGGAAAATCCCCAAAGTAAAAATACCCAATGGCTGATGCGGCAAGGATTGTGACATAAATAAAGGGCGTGACGACCACTGCTGGCGCAGCAACAAATGCATACATCATCATAACCTGTCCAAAACCGGCGAGTCCCACCATGCCCAGGAATGGCCAAATATCCGAAGCCGCGGGCATGGCAAAAAATGCCGGAGTAGCAGGCGCTAGCCCTACTGCTCCCACAAGAGCCGTATAGACAACCGTAAGCAGTGGATCATCCTGTTGAGCCAAAACTCGCGAGGAAATGGAAAACAACCCAAACAAAAACCCTGCAGAGAGACCCGCCAGCGTCCCCATGCTGACTTCCTGGAAACCGGGCTGTACAATCAGGAGAACCCCGCCAAAGCCTGCGAGAACGGCGACCCAACGGCGGACCCCCACGTGCTCCTTTAGCATTAAAGGTGACAGAATGGTCACGATAATTGGCGTGATAAAAATCAGCGCTGTAGCATCGGCCAACGGTATGTCAGTTAACGCTAAATAAAAGAGCCCAACTGCAGAGACAGCATAAATTCCCCGCATTAGTTGAGCCCTCGGTGACT
The DNA here is from genome assembly GCA_964000975.1 of uncultured Rhodospirillaceae bacterium. Classification (GTDB taxonomy): domain Bacteria; phylum Pseudomonadota; class Alphaproteobacteria; order Rhodospirillales; family UBA2165; genus TMED167. The sequence goes on from CAXFCV010000170.1 coordinate 4,699, forward strand.
TTGGCATCAAATTAGCCCAGCCATACTTGATGACCACGATCGGTATAAAAACGATCAACATGGCACTGTATTGTATCCAAAGAATTTCAAGCACTGGATAGGTGGCACCAAGATACTTTGCGAAGCCGTCCTTCATGGAAAACAGGACGGATGCACCAGTCATGAGAAGAATGCCGCGTAAGGGGGAACTTAATTCAGAGG
>CAXFCV010000171.1:0-2545 GCA_964000975.1 uncultured Rhodospirillaceae bacterium
CATTTGCTTGTCATCGATAAGCCCGCTGGCTTAGCAGTCCAGGGCGGCAGCAAAACCACTCGGCATCTGGATGGCATGCTCGATGCCCTGACGTTTGGGGCAGCAGAGCGCCCCCGGCTGGTACACCGCTTGGATAAAGATACATCTGGTGTTTTGGTCCTGGCACGGACGGCAAAGGCAGCAAAACTGTTGGGCCAGGCTTTCCGGTCAAAAGGTCTCCGCAAAGTCTATTGGGCCATCGTGACGGGTGTCCCCCGACCATCTATGGGACGGATCAAACTTGGACTTGATAAGCGGCCCGGCAAGGGGGGTGAGAAGGTCGTCGCGGACGAAGATGGCAAACCCGCCATTTCTGACTATCGGGTTATCGAAAATGCGGGTCGTTCAGCTGCTTGGCTGTCCTTAGAGCCGATTACGGGCAGAACTCATCAACTCCGGGTGCATTGTACCGCCTTAGGCACGCCAATCCTGGGGGATGGCAAATACGGCGGAAAAGAGGCGTTTATTGAAGGCTCAGGCAAGGCCGCACGTCAGCTTCATCTTCATGCTAGAGCCATTCGTATTCCGAATCCCGGTGGCGGCTTGCTAGAGGTGAGTGCCCCGCTTCCCGACCACATGAAAAAAACATGGAAATTATTAGGTTTTGAAGAAGGTCTAGAACCTCATCCCTTTTATGATGAGACCCAAATATGAATACAGTGCCTCTTAAACTTGCCGTGTTGGATTGTGACGGCACGATCGTTGATTCGAAGACCGCGATCGTTACGTCCATGACGGCTGCCTTTGCACATGTAAACTTGCCGCCACCCAAGCCGGAAGAGGTCGTCAGAATTGTCGGGTTGAATTTGGCGGATGCCATGAACGTTCTTTTGCGGGGTCAAAAACCGGAGAAGATCCAAATTCTAGTCGACGCCTACCGGGAGGTTGCAACCCAGCACCGTGCAGTTGGCCAGTGGGAAGATCCCCTCTACCCAGATGCAAAAGAGGTTATTCAGGCTTTGAATGAATCAGGGTGGTTGTTGGGTGTGGCAACGGGGAAATCTAAGCGGGGACTAGATGCGGTCTTTGAAACACACGAAATCGGCCACCATTTTGTTACCGCGCAAACCTCAGACATCGGTCCCGGTAAACCAGCCCCTGACATGCTGTATCGAGCCTTGCGCGAGACCGGTGTTGAGGCTCCCAATACGGTGATGATCGGGGATACCACGTTTGATATGGAGATGGCTGTGAACGCCGGGGTGTCCGCAATTGGCGTGTCATGGGGGTACCATACGGATGGGGAACTTCTCGCGGCAGGCGCTCGGGTCATTGTACATCGTTTCCAAGACCTTCCTGGTGCCTTGGAGAGTATAATCGGGGAGCGGACATGATAATCACTTTAATCTCCGTTATGGTATCTGAGGGACCGATATTCCAAAGAAATCATTGTGGGCAGATTGGATGCGGTACGTGACCGATTGGCGTAATCTTAAACGATTTTATAACGAGGCTACCGCGATAAAGGTGGACGACGGATTTACCGTCGTCTTGGACGGAAAGCCCGTAAAAACTCCGGGCAAACGAAACTTGGTGGTGCCGTTCGAAGCGATCGCTGAAGCGATTGCCGGAGAATGGCAGGAGCAGGGGGAAACAATCGATGTTCCTGCAATGGCTATGCTCCGCCTCGCAGCAACGGCTATCGACCGGGTCGCCATTAATCGTGGAGAGGTTGATGCGGTGACATTAAAATTCGCCGAGACGGATCTTTTGTGTTACCGGGCCGAGGAACCGCCGGAACTCGTTGCACGACAAGCAAAATCCTGGCAGCCGCTGCTTGATTGGGCAGGCTCGAACCTACAAGCGCCACTTGTCATAACAGAGGGGATTGTGCCCGTGGTCCAGCCCCATGAGGCGTTGAATGGACTCGGTGCGGCGTTGACTGCGCTGTCTGATCTTGAAGTGACGGCGGTTTCCGGAATTGCGGCGGCAACCGGTTCTTTGGTCATTGGACTCGCGGTAAAACACGGTCGTCTCTCGCCAAAGGAAGCCGCCGATGTTGCATTATTGGACGAGATGTTTCAGATGGAACAATGGGGAGAGGATGAGATAACCCAAGAGCGACATGCGGCCATTCGTCAGGAGATCAATGAATCCGCCCGTTTTTTGGAACTTCTTTCTTGATCTAGAGAAATACTGCAAACGTCCGGTAAAGTACGAGGTGGGGGGATTAGTTTGTATATTTTTGAGGGTTGGCACTCGCCATAGTAGTTCGGTAAATAAACCAGCAGATACAAAAGTGAGTTCATGCCATGTTTGACATCATTCGACAGCTTGAAGAACGGCGGGCCCGGGTCCGGGCCGGTGGTGGAAAGAAACGGGTGGAATCCCAACATAAGCGCGGAAAATTAACTGCGCGGGAGCGGCTTGACTTGTTGCTGGACCCAGATTCCTTTGAAGAATGGGATATGTTCGTCGAACATCGTTCCACCGACTTTGGCATGGATAAGTCCCATATACCTGGTGACGGGGTGGTGACCGGACATGGCACCATCAACGGCCGCAC
>CAXFCV010000172.1:0-7561 GCA_964000975.1 uncultured Rhodospirillaceae bacterium
TGCCCGCCCGCTCCGGCCTAGGGAGCAGTTCGTCTTTCTCCGTTGGACTTTTAAACGCTCTGCATGCTCTCAAGGGGCGTATGATTTCCAAGCAGGAACTGGCTCGTGAGGCGATCCGAATAGAGCAGGAAGTCATGGGCGAGGCGGTCGGTAGCCAGGATCAGCTTTGGGCCGCGTTTGGTGGGCTTAACCGCATTAAATTTAATCGCGACGGCGGTTTTGATGTGTCTCCGCTGATCCTGAGCCCGGATAACCGGCATGCCCTCCAATCGTCTTTGATGCTGTTTTTCACTGGTTTCTCGAGATACGCGAGCGAGATCGCCCAGAAACAGATCGACAACTTCGGCAGCAAGAAGAGAGAATTAGGGACCCTTGGGCAATTGGCTGATGACGCCACGGGCATTTTACAGGGCACAGGTGACCTGGTAGCAGATCTCGGGGCTCTAATGCATGAGACCTGGAAATTGAAGCGAGAGCTCGCGGACGGTGTCACAACGCCTGCCGTGGACGATATTTATTGCGCAGGCCGGGAGGCGGGGGCCCTGGGTGGTAAGCTGCTCGGTGCCGGTGGCGGCGGGTTCATGCTGTTTGTGGTGAGGCCGGAAGACCGGAGTACGGTCCGTGACAGGCTTAAAGACCTGATCCATGTTTCCTTCGAATTCGAGACGGGCGGCAGCAAGATTGTAGTATTCGAACCTGAGTTGGACCCCAGCGGCCCGTAAATTATTTTTTCAAAGCAAGCTATATTTTAATTTTTTCTGAGCGCGCGTCGATAAAATGAACCACATATTTGCTCAGGTTGTCAAAAAAAGTGGCAAGATCTTTAAGTGCTGGCGTGACCTGTGAAGAATTGGACGCGTTTTTCCCCTCGGCGCGTGCCGCTGCCCATAATGCGGGATATGCACGGTAATCAAATTCGTCTCCAAAACCGATGTCGTTGTTTGGCATCTGGCTGACCATAATCTCTGCAAAGTGGCTATTGAACATGAAAAAACTGTTGTCCCGTTCAACGGCATGACGGACGTGTCTGAATTCATCAGAGATAAGCTTCAAAACCCGGCGTCCTGACAGGAGGGAGATCATGGGAAACCAGTGATCCCAAAATGGCATGCCTAGGTTAAACCTAGTCTCATTCCAATCTCTGAGAAGGCCCCTATGAAAGAAAAAAGCGTCATATCCGACAGGATCGAGCAGTCCGTCTTTTTGATCTGGTTCGTTTACATCGGTGCGCGGGCATATTAGCAGCGTATCTTCTGGGAGGTTTGCTGCGAACTCGTCGACCGGTGAAGTTAATGTAAGAAGGATATCTGAATTAATTATACCGCCCCTATCGCTCTTTGTATCTCCAATATGTTTTAGAATGTCATTTATGAAGACTACAGGTTTACCGGTAGCCATCTTACCATCCCGCAAGACGGTCTCGCAGTCGACTTCCGGGAAAACTTCTGCCACTGCGGCAGCCTCATGGTGTGAATTGAGGGTGGTCACCTGAAAACCAGCTCGGTGCCAGCTTTGGATGGCAGCGCGCTGCATATCTAGCCGGGAACCGGGCACCAAGCTGGTGCAAAGAGTAAGAGGTAAAGTTGCCATTATATTTCTGCGGTGCCATCCGCCGCCAGTTGTCTAAGAAACGGCTCCACGGCCATCGAGCGCCAGCCAAACTTTTCCCGGCCAAGGGTGCTGTCAATCAAGAAGCCTGGTTTGGCTGCATCGGATGTGGCGATTAGTGCTGAGTCTGAATGTAACAAGGATTTTAGAGATGATAGCAGGTCTGCGACGGGCATTTGACCATCCAGGGACAAGTTGATTGCTGCAGCTCCGCTGGGGGGCGATGCAATCAGCCTGTCGATGAAACGGGCTAAGTCTGCAATGTGGACAGCGTTATTGAAGAGCGTGTCCGGATTAACAAATGTCACCGGATCATTTCGTCGCATCTTAGTGACAACACCCGTAAGCCAGCCGTATCTTGCGCCTGGCCCCACAACGCTTGGTAGGCGGAGGGAGAGCGAACTGATCGCGTGTTGGTTTTCAGCCAAATAGGCCTCGCTCCTCAATTTGCTCAGCGAATAGGGATCTGGGTCTGTGCATGGTGTTTCCTCACTCACAATTGAGCTTCCAATGGTTCCATAAACCGATATTGCGGAAAAGAAGATGAACAACCGGGCACCTGCGTCGATCGCATAGTTCACCAGGTTTCGTGTAAGGTCTATGTTGTTCCGTTGAAAGTCAATTTCCGCGGCTTGTCCAACAGACAAAGATGCTGCTGTATGAACAACCACATCGACAAATTTTGGCAAGGACCGGAAATCCGAGAAGTCAGTTTCAAGGGTCTTATAGCCTGGCTGAAGTTTGAGGGGCGTGTCCCATCTCCGTGCGGTTGCCCATAGAGTATTGGCGCTATTGCGAAGGGTCTGCCGCAAATAACCGCCGCAAAATCCCTGTGCGCCCGTCAGAAGAACATTCATGTCTTCGTCTCGGATGCGGGCAATTTTGCAAATAATTGGTCTCGGTAAGTCAAAAGCCTCCTGTCGTCATCGAGAGCCTTGGCCCAAGGAGCGTATATGGCATCGTCATCGCCTAAAAAAGGCCCCAACGTGCTCTCGTGGTGGATGACAAGTTCTGTGACTGGAAAATCCGCGTGGTATACGCCCTGTTCGACCCTATAGAGGTGCGCACCCGTTCCATCCAAGAGGGCCGTATCTTGAACCAACCCATCCTCCGAAAAGGCGTATATTGCCATTTGCCCTCTCATCACATGGAACGACTTGGCCTTCCGCTCATGTTTTTTAGGTGGGTGAATTTTGTTCCTGTGCTGGCAGATAATCATTTCGTGGAAATCATCTGCGGGCCCGCTGTGAAGAGACAATCTGACGTTCTCACCAGTCTTTTGCGCCATATCCTCAAGTTCGGCCAGGAAGAACTTATCAATTTTAGTCATATCGAGTTTGGAGAAATAGCCTATGGATTTGGCGGAGGTGTCCCGCCAACACGTCGTGCCGTCCAGCAATGAGACTCGGGAACTTCGCATTGGTTCGCCTGCCAGCTGTTACCTTAACGCCCCGGATTTTCTGGACTCAGGATTTTCTCCGCCATCTTGGATCATGAGCTGCAGGACGTCGCTCTTAGGAAAATAGCTATCCTTTAAATCATCGGAAGATAACTCAAACGCTGAAAAACGGTCACGCCAAAATGGGGATGTCTCGATCCGGCGGTCTAACCGTTGAATGAGGTCGGAGGAAACCTCACCCGAAATTCGATACTGTAAATATCCAAGAAAATAGAGGGCAAAGCCATTTTCTGGTGATATTACATCGGCGAGAACATTTAAATGGGCTACCAACTGGTCAATTTTCAGCGGATTTGTCTCGTGGAATATGCGGTGAAAATTGAGGTGGTAATTCATAAAGAACCAAATATCGGTAATCTGTTCTGGTGTTGGCACGGCGTCCAGTGGAATGTTCGCAAATGCCTCAGCAAAATCTGGCGTCGCCAGCCGGAGGCCTTGCTCGATCTCGGTTTGCTTACCATAAGCTCCGCCGTTAAATCGCAAGTCCTGACTACCCGTCTCCTGAACCAATCCTTGTGCCACCATGGCGTCAAAAATCGGGGTATTGGGCAGCGGGTGCAGCTGGCTAATTCGGTACCAGTCCAGGTCCATTTCACGGGCGATATTTATCGTATCAAGTATCATTGTCATGGTTTCGTTGGGAAAGCCCACCATGAGAAAGACGCTGGAATGAATGACTGGATATCGTCGAAGGACTTCTGCGGCCGATAAAAAAGTCTCAACAGTTCCTGGTTTTCGAACAGATTTGAGAATTTCCCGGTTGCCGGACTCCATGCCAATGTTTAACGCAATGCAGCCGCTTTCTGCCGCCGCGTGGATAACCTCATCCGTGCACGAACTGGCAATCACGCCGTTGGTGGCATCCCAGGTAAGATCTAAATTCCGTTTATTGAGTGTTTCGAACAAGGAAACTGCTCGCTTGTGATCTTTCAGCAGGTCATCATCGAGCCACATGATGTGCCCAATCCCATATTCATTTACGAGTGTCTCCACCTCATCTGCGACGGACTCGATGGACCGCTGGCGGACACCTCGACCATTAAAATTACGAACGCTGCAAAACGTACATTGCGCGCGGCAGCCCCGATTTGACAAAACGGTCGCAAATCGGGTTTCCTCAGGTTTAAAACAATAGAAGGCACCAACCGTCCCCGCGCGGGAATATGTAGAGATATCAACCAAATCGTAGGCCGGTATCATATTAATGTCTTGTTCTCCTGGAGTGGCGGCAGTGTCGGCCGTTACGTAACCAGTGTCCTGTCGAACAACAAGCTGCGCAAGCTCATCTGAAGTTGTCTCACCGTTGACAAAGGCCACAAGATTGCCGAACGCAATTTCACCCTCCCTCAAAACTGCGATGTCTGCCGTCGGGATATCATTCAGCACCCGGTAAACATCATTGCTGACGTGTACGCCGCCGATTACAAGAGGTACATTTGCGGTGGCTGCGCGATGACAGACGTCCCGTAAGGAGGAGTGGGTCATGGTGAACATGCAGGTGATGCCAACAAGATCTGGGCGGAATTCTGCTAGATCAGTATCTAGTTTTCCCTGCCAGATTTGGTCAAAGACCAGCTCCTCGCCATCATTGAGGCACTGGCACTGTTGGAGGATTTCATCGTTTAGGTTACAGACTCGTACTTCGATGCCCTGTGTTTGAAGGCGTGCCGCGAGGACCAAGAGCCCATAAGGCGGGTAATTGGTGTATCGGCCGCGCTTTGCCGTATCGAGTCGGAACAACTCCGCATCCGCATCCGGGGGGGTCACGAGCAAAACACGCTTAATGCGTTTGCCCGCAAACAAACGACGTATCGTCTCCGCCAACGCTTCCATTGAGGTTGAGGTCTCACCTGGGGTCATCGCGACATCCCTTTTGGATCGCTTAATTGCTTCTCAATTATAGAAACTTTATTCCTAATAGTCCCTATCGGAGGTGAAAAAATATGCCCCGTCTCCAACGTTATTTTTGTGTTGCTTAGCCATGCGCACGCGGGCCGCGGCTCAGTGTAAGGTAATTCGTTAAAGTTAATCTCTTCGTATGACATTGTATCGCCCACTGAACTGCTTGCTATTATCTCGTCTGCCAACTCTATCCGGGAGATCGGTGGATTAGCGGCGACGTGGAAAGTTCCATGTCTCTTTTTTTTAATAAGATCAAGCAACACGGAACAGGTATCAGAGGTATCGGTTAGTGTGAACCAATTATCTCGTGCCATTTTGGCATTCCCAGATAGAAGCGCATGGCGCGTATTTGCAACGGGACAATTGGATTGGATTTCTCTACTAACGTTCCAGCCGGTCCTCGCAATGATAGAATTTTGGGCGCGTGCTTGGAGATACGCCTCGACCTCCGTTTTCTGTTGGGCATACACTGTAGATGGGGCTGGAATACTGTCCTCTGTATGACCGTCTGCTTGGTCTGTAAAAATGATCTCCGTGGATAGGAAGACGATCTGTGCGCCCCGAGAAATTGCCTCATCGATGACCCCACAGGTTGCAATCACGTTTAGGTTGCGCGCGAGGCTATCGTTTTCAAATATCCAGTTAGGATTTGTATAGGCGGACAATATAACCACCGTATCAGAGGGTTCTAATCGGGGAATGATATCCAGTAGACTGTCTTGCAACATATCAAACTTTAGGAGACCGGGGGACGCTTGGGCGTTATAGGTGCCGATAATGGGTTCATCCCGATGACGTGCCATGGAATGGAGCTTACTGCCAATCCCACCCGATGCGCCAAGAATGATAATCATGGCCCGTCGAACCTATTCAAAATATATAAAACCAACATCACCGGCGTAGTTATGCTTATTTAAAAGCCATTTCCATTCCTCCGTATCGTAGAAGGAACGGCAGGTCAGTTGCCAATATAAGAGGTTAACTTTTTCCTGTTCGTTCCGATAGGACTCGATGCTGATATAGGCAGGTCCTGTACTCACACGGTTGACCTCACGCACCGCAGCTTCAAGCTCAAAGTTTTTGAGATTATGAAATGTGTTCAGCGAGTAAACGAAATCAAATTCGCCGTCTGAATATGGTAAGCTGACGCACGAGCCGGTTTTTAAATGTTTACGTATTTCCTCCTTGGCATGGCGGATGCCGTACTCGGAGATATCAATACCAGTTACGTGGATACCCGGAACGACCTGGGTGAATTCGTAGAGTAGGAATGCCTTCCCACAGCCGATGTCCAGGATCTTTTGGCCCGCGCGAAGGTTGTAGTGGGAGGCTATTTCCTCGGCGACGGGCCTCCAGCGACCGTCATAAGTATAGCCCCCAAATCCATATTTCCGATCTCCATCCCAATAATCGTATCCCCACTTAGCCGCCACCCGGGCACAATCTGCTTTATCATATTCTACCACCCTTTGAACATAGTCTCTTTTTGTGGATGTATGGATCGATGTTAGGAAATTCAGTTCATCCATGCCCGTAATTCCTCGGCCGGAAGGCAATTGTCCATTATCCCAGCCAGCGAGAAAATTTCTTCTAGCCGATGGGTGTCCTGTTCAGTAATTACGGCGAAGTTTTCCACCGCGGCATGCAGCGTTCTTCCATCTTGCAAAAGGAGATCATAAATACGGGCGCGTGCATCAAAGTCCTTGGGCAGCATAAACAAGCTGTATAGGATGATCCCGCCAATTTTATCGAGACTGCTTAGGACATCATTTAGGACAATGAAGCAGTTCTCTGGTGACATTTCCGTCGCACTTAAAAGATATTGCAGGTCATGCCGATTCGCATATTCTCGGACAACCAGATTCTGGACGTGATGTGGTACTCGATTGCCATTAACCGCCCGGCTCGCGATATATCCCCGATGTCCCAGTTTATTTGTCATTGAAGGCATCCGGCGCCGTGAAGGTTAGGCCGAGGCGGGTGGCAGGCCGCATGGTGATGGGCTCAAAAAACTCCCCAAATTTTTTATCTGCGTAAGGGGATAAAAGGCTTTTGAAGCGGCAATTCATGGACCACCTAGTTTGCGCCTCTTCGTTTACGCGGTTCCCATGCAGCAAATTTTGAGAGAAGATGATGTAGCTGCCATAGGGCGCGGTCAGCCAAGTTAAATCGTTTTTCACGGCATGGAAAAGTTCTTCTGAGGTGTTTTCAGAGAAGTCGCCGAGTCCGGCGAGTATCTCGGAGTTGCGCTCTGGAGAGATAATATACATGCTTTTAGTGGCGTGGCAGTCCACAAGAGGCACCCAAAGAACGACCTCAAATGGGGAATCACCGTTAAGCACATCCGCATGCACCGGCAGCAGTGAGCTGTCATCACCCGGCATCTGAATGCTGAGATTGATATTTTTCTGCATTGCGAGCTCGTTACCGACCAATGTTGCAAGCATATCACGGGCGAGAGAATAGTAGGCCGCGCGGAGCCAGGGCGCGTCTCGCATCTCGCTTAAAACGTTTAAACGTAGCGTGTTCAGGTGGTCTGCCTCCACCTCATGGCCAATGTTATCCAGATAGTCTTGGTGAGCCGGCGGCGCA
>CAXFCV010000173.1:0-1708 GCA_964000975.1 uncultured Rhodospirillaceae bacterium
CGGAGCGATAACACTTGAGGGGTGCCGACCTGCATCTTGTTGATACTGTCCGCTTCCCGATATCCCTCTTCGAAACCAAACTGATTGGCGTGGCTGAACCAGCCTGTGATAATCGGTGAAAATCCCTCGAGTGCCGACCGGGATATGTAGGCGTATGACGTGGACCCAGGTCCGCCATTTAAAAATTTATACGTACAGCCGACGGCATAATCCACATCCCAGTCATTTAGCTGAAGCGGCACCGCGCCCGCTGAATGGCAGAGATCCCAAACTACCGGCACGCCCACCGACCGACATGACCGGGTAAGATGGGCCATATCGAACATCTCGCCCGTCCGGTAATTCACGTGGGTTAATAAGGCAAGGGCGGTATTCTCAGTAAGGGCTGACTCGATTTCGGCTCTCGGCACAATTTGTAGCTCATGGTCGCGGCCCAAAAGATCGATAATACCCTCCAAAATGTAACCGTCGGTGGGAAAATTATCTTTTTCCATCAAGACATGTTTACGCGTGCCAGATTGCTTTATTAGGGCAGCACAGAGCTTAAAAATATTGACAGACGTGGAGTCTGTAAGAACTACCTCCCCCTCGGCAGCCCCAATAATCGGTGCCAAAGCGTCGCCCGCCCGACGGGCAAGTGTGAACCAATCGGCCTCTAGCCAGCCTCTTATGAGGCCTTGGCCCCATTCCTCCGTCACCGTCTGCGCAATATCGGACGCAGCATCCGCCGGCAAAACTCCGAGGGAATTGCCATCAAAATATAAAAGATCGTCAGGAAGATCAAAACGCTCTCGCGTCCAGGCCAGCGGACACGCATCATCCAACGCCTTACAATCTATTCTCTCCATATAGACATACTAACCCTCAAAAGAAAGAAATCGGATCAACAAAAGTCCATCCATGATCTTCAGAGACGGCTCTGTCAGTCAGGGTACCCCCTGTAACCGAGCCATCACGGTAAGCCGTAATAGGGTAAAAACAAACAATTTCCCGAAAAAATTTTTGTGGCGGCTGAATTTCTTGGAGAGAGTGCCCCGTTGTTGAACGAACGATCATGGGTTTGGGCGAGACCTAGGGTACTTAGAAACCGGGGAACAAACAGACCGATCATACCACGCCTGTCGTGAGGGTTTAGTGCGATTTTTTTCTGGCGGGGCCCACCTCATTGGCAGCTTTGATATGGGAGACCAAGGGATATAGTGCGCCGCAGAGCGCGATAATGAATCCATACCCGCCCTCCTTATAGGCCTTGCGCCGGACGTACACTTTGTAAAACCGCGACAAAAACTTGCGCACATACGTGCCGAGGTGACCTATTTCACCCTGGTCCACTAGGTCCTTCGCTCGGTAGTCTGTATAGCGGTCAAGGCGCCGAAGTGTGTGAGACAAACTTTTATCGACATAATGATCGAGTGGCTGTTTTAAGTCTGGGCCGCGGATGCCGCGCTCTTCCACGTGAGCGTGATGTCGGCCCATTCCATAGCGCTTTGCGAACGTCTTATAGAGCCCGAGATAACTAACCTTCCCAAAGGAGCCTCCGCCCCAACCATGGGCAACATAATGTCCGCCAATGTAATTGCGTACCGGAATGTCAAAGATATCATAAGGCGTGTTCTCAATTGTCGCGCGAATCTCAGCGGCAAGGCTGTCACTGATCCACTCGTCTGCATCCGCATCTATTATCCAGGGGCCCGTGCAAGCATCAATC